>CAZARY010000001.1:0-42391 GCA_964487675.1 uncultured Clostridia bacterium
GAGCTTAGAAGAGATATTAAAGAGGTATGCCCTTGACCCCGATTACCATCAGAATTTGTTTAAGGAGTTTTCACCCAGCTACAATATTTCGCCAGGACAAGATGTCTTGGCTGTGATAGCAGCAAAGGGGAAAAAACGAGCTGGCCTAATTCATTGGGGGATCAAGCCTTCTTGGATGGTTAAAAAAAAACAAGCAGTTAAGCCTTTTATAAATGCTAGGGTTGAGGGTGTTCGATCTAAACCAAGTTTTGCTCCTTTATTTAAAAGCCGCCGGTGTCTGATTCCGGCGAACGGTTTTTTCGAATGGCAAAGGGGACCTAATGGCGACAAACTACCTTATTATTTTTTCTTAACCGATGGAGCCGATCAAAATAGGAGTTTTTCAATGGCGGGGTTATGGGAAAGATGGGAAGAAAAGGATGGTCGAAAAAGAAGTGGAATGTTGGTGATTACCCAACCTTCTGATGGGAAGGTTTCTAAAGTTCATCATCGGATGCCCCTTATTCTGCCATCAAGTTGGGATGATGCCTGGTTATCCAATGTAGATGTAAATTTGGATGAGCTGACTAGCCAATCTAAAGAGATGGTTCATGATCAAATTAATTGCTTACAAGTGAACCGCGCCGTAAACAAGACAGGCAACGATTATCCGGAACTGATTGCTCCAGAGGACTAACGCAGAGATGACTGGAAGGCCTAAATTTACGAAAAAATTAATATTTAAACCGCACTATGCTTTGAATTGTAGTGCCTATATTGCAGCGCCTAGATAATTTGTTTTCTGAGCTGACTTGGTTTAAAGTTATTAATTTAGTAAGCGAGAGGTGGAGGAGGCGCCAAATGAAAAAAAGTTTATTGTTTAAAGACGAACAAGGAGACTATAACGAAAACCGCAGTGTCAATATTGTTTGTGCACCGGATTCTTTTAAGGGCAGTTTGGAAGCGACTCAAGTGGCTAGTGCCATGGAAGAAGGCGCTTTAACAGCTATCCAAAACGTAAAAGTTAACAAATTACCCCTTTCAGATGGAGGCGAAGGATTGGCAGCGTCACTGGTAACCTCTACAGGTGGTAAATGGGGCAACGCAGTGGTTTCCGACCCATTAGGCAGAAAGGTTTCCGCAGGGTATGGGATCTTAGGAGACGGCCAAACGGGTGTATTGGAAATGGCTGCAGCATCTGGCCTCCCTCTTTTGAGAGCAGAAGAGTTAAATCCACTTCAAACCTCGACTTATGGTACAGGAGAGTTAATTATTGAATTGCTGAACTTGGGGTGTACAAAGGTCATTATTGGTATTGGCGGGAGCGCAACGAATGATGGTGGCCTCGGGATGCTTAAAGCTTTGGGGGGGGAAATATTCGACCATCGCGGTAATGCATTGGCTGGCAAGGGAGAAGATACATTAAAGCTCGCAAAGATAGATTTGACTAGATTGGATCCCCGAATAAAAGGCGTAGAGTTTATCTCTGCATGTGATGTAGATAATCCGTTATTAGGTCCCCAAGGGGCGGCAAGAGTGTATGCGCCACAAAAAGGTGCCGATGCAAAAAAAGTAGAGCTATTAGAAAAAGGGATGGAAAACCTAGCCCAGGTGATATACCAGAATTTAAATGTAGAAATAGCAGAGAGCCCGGGGGCTGGAGCTGCTGGAGGATTGGGAGCTGGTATTCAGGCCTTTTTAGGTGGAAGACTGGTGTCAGGGATAGAATTGGTCCTAGATACAATAAACATTGATTTTTATTTACCGGATGCTGACCTGGTTATAACAGGAGAGGGGACGTTAGATGCACAAACCATTTTCGGCAAAGTCCCTTTTGGTGTAGCAAAGAGGGCAAAGCAGTACCAGGTGCCTGTGGTAGCCCTGGCAGGTCATTGTGATAAAGGAGCTTCCCGTTTACACGAATTTGGATTGACCGCTTATTTTAGCATATCACCAGGAGCTTGTTCCCAGGCATATTTAATGAATAATGCTTATGAGTTGGTCAAAAACACTTCTTACCAGGTTGTCCGGCTGATCAGTCTATAAAATAAGCGGAAAAAATAGAAAGACGTAATGTAAATAATGGATTTGTGCGTTTAGAAAAAGATTCTAGAGTTAATTATTGCACATTTTTGCGCTTATCCCGCATTACAATCCATGTGAACGTTTGAATGCTTGCCAGTTTTCTTTTAACCACCAAAAATCTTCAAAATTCTCTAATCGAAGCAAAAACGGGTTATATGTTTTTTCAATCCCAATAGTAGAAGTTGGTTTGGGACCATTGTTGTGCCCTGGAAGCACTTCTGTGCTGTCGGGTAAACTCGTCAGTTTCTTTAAGCTATGGAATTGCTTGAAAGCACTTTCGCGAGTCCGGGTGCCGCCCACTTTACCCACAAATAAAACGTCGCCTGTTAACAGCATGTTTTTTACGTAAAAGCATAAATCTCCTTCCGTATGACCGGGCGTATGTATTACCTTTATTTTTAATTGTCCCAAATTTAGTTCTGCCTCGTCTTCAAGAGTGATTGAACGATCTTGTATTTTGGGATGACATGCGATTTGAGCCCGGTGAAAATTGTTTTTTAGCAAGGTGTTGTCGTGGACGTGATCGTGGTGATCGTGAGTGTTCAATATATACTGGAGGTCAAAATCATGAGTAGAAATGGTTTCTAACAGCTGTTTCCCACAGAAAGAAGGATCTACGACAGCGCATTTTTTGCTTTGTTCACATGTCACCAGGTAGCTAAAATTTTTAAGTTTCTGTGGACATTGAAATTGGGTGATGCCCAAAACAATCCCTCCTTTAATATAATCAAAACGATTGGTAAAATATACATACCACAAATGCACATCAGACGTTCAAAAGGATGCAGGAATTTAAAACGCAAGTCGGTTCTATTGTGAGCTTAAATTGCTTGTTTGTCAAATTGATCAATTTTTCTTGATTTAAAACTGGTATAATATAAAAAAAGGGGAGCATCACAACTTTATTTTATAAGTTTATTGTGGGGGTTAGAATATATGCGCTCTAAAGTGTCAATAATTAAATTGGAAAATCCTGTGTCCGAAAAAAGCATTACCAAAGGCGTTGAGAGAGCGATTGATCAAGCAGGAAGTTTTAGAGAGCTATTTGCCCCTGGAGATTTAGTGCTTATCACGCCGAATCTTGTGGCTGTTCCACCAAATAAACGTGGCGGCGCAGTCACAAATCTCCAAATGGTGAAAGCAGTGGCCGATAAGGTTATGGAATTCGGGGGTGAACCCTTAATAGGAGACTCGGCCACAGCTGGTGTGAACACGGAAGCGGTAATCGCTGCTGAAGGGTATGACAAGCTAAGGGAGAAAGGATATGATGTGAGAGATCTAAAGAAAGGGCAAGAAGCCCATTTGGAAGTGAAGAACGGTAAGAATTTTGATCGTATCCCCGTATATAGGCCAGTAAAAGAAGCTGCTGCCATTATTTCGGTCCCGGTCATGAAAACTCACGATCAAGTGGAAGTGAGCCTGGGGATTAAAAACCTCAAAGGGTTGCTGCCAGATCGGGTTAAAAAATCCCTGCATCATCAATTTGGAGTTGCTTCAGGTATGGCTGATTTTTATAGTGCGCTGCCGCCGGTTTACACTGTGATGGATGCCCTGGTAGCACTTGAAGGTCTTGGGCCGGTGTATGGCACTTCCGTAGAAATGGGATTAATACTGGCAGGCAGGAATGCCCTGGCGGTAGATACGATAGCTTCGCAGATTATGGAGGTGGAAGAGGAGGATAGGATCATTGAAAACGAAATAAGAGATCGTGAAACAATAAATTATGAAACAAACCCCATTTATAAGGGGGAAATTGAAGTAGTGGGGGATTATGGAGATCCTCGCCAAGTATCTCGGCGGTTTCGCAGGGTGAAAGATCTGAGCGCTGACTTGATTGCTGAAATGCACATTCCATTAAAATTTTTTCAGGGTACCTGCACCGGGTGTAAAAACACTATATTGAGTTGTTTGTACGATATTAAAACAGCAGGCTGGGGCAGCTTATTTCAAAAAGGGAAAAATAAACAAATTTTTGCTGGCGCCATCACCCAGGAGAATGAAAAGAATTTACTGTTTCAATCACGAAAAAATGGAAAACTTTTAATGATCGGAGCTTGTTTGGCTGATTACCGAGGGTATGGTGAATTTGTTCCGGGGTGTCCCCCCGATAATTTACCGGTTATTGAGGGTCTCCTTGGAAAAGGTAAGGTTAAACCGAGGTACCAGGAAACGGAAAAAGAGATAGCCAAGAACGACCCTTTATTATTCCTGAAAACCATTCGGGGAATTATATTTGATTTAGACAATACCTTGATTCAGTCCAGAATTGATTTTCAGAAAATGAAAACGGAAGTGTTTAAATTCTTAAAAGAAAAAGATTTGCTGCCTGAAAGGATTAAGCAATCAGAACTGGCTCAGCATACTACTTCAACCTTGATTCAGGCGGTTAAAGAAGAAAAGCTATTAAATGAAATTCAAGAATTGGAATTGTGGCAGCTAGTGAAAACAATAGAGGCTGAAGGCATGAGAAAGTCAGAACTAGAGCCTGGAGCGGAGCAATTGATAAAAACGCTCAAAAACCAGGTTACACTCACAATTTTCACAAACAACTCTGTTTTCGCAGCTAAAGAAGCTTTAAAACGGCTAGGGATATTATCTGAATTTGATTTAATTGTGGGAAGAGAACAAATTCAAACGCTAAAGCCTTCAGGGGAGGGCATATTTCAAGTCATTCAAGCTTTTCCTGGTATCCATCATGAACAATGGCTGTTCATTGGCGATTCCTGGATTGATGGCATGGCAGCGAAAAATGCGAATATTTTATTTACAGCTTATCAATGCTGCAGAAAAGAGCTTGTAGACCGTGAAATCCCAGTTTTATGTCACCTGAATCATTTAGAGGATTTGCTGCTTTTTTTGCAGTGCAGTGACGGCAAAAAATAGTTTATATTCAAGTGTTTAATTTGATAACTATTTTAAATATCTTTTTGCAAGATAAACGGTGCAATAAATGAGTAGCTAATATGACTGGCTAAAAAATATTTTTGTTCGAAAAGGGTTTAGGTAGGAATTAGACCTTCCCTGTCGAAAATAACAATATAACAAAGTATATAATAAAGAAAGTTAGAGAGGTGTGGCGTATTGAAAACATGGGTGTTAATTATTGTTTTAATGGTGGGTATCTTATTCACCGGTTGTACAGAAGAAGGGCAAGAATCTGAATCAGGGGACAAATCAGGAGCTCAAAATTCCAATGAATACCAAAAAACTTCCTTTGATATGGCTCAAGTTCGTGAAGAGTTACAAACCCTGGGGAATAAAGAAAGAAAGGATGCTGAAGAGGAGGATAAAGGCCCACATTTTAGCTATCCAGATGCAGTAAGAGGGATTTATGTTACTGGGAATACGGCTGGATTATCCAGATTTGATGACTTGATTGAAATGGTGAATCAATCGGATTTAAATTCCATGGTTATCGATATAAAAAACGACCATGGATATATAACGTATAAGTTGGAAGGCACTGAATACGATGATATGAGCCAAAACTATATTAAAGACCCTGAAGCTATGCTGGAGACTTTATCTGAGCATGAAATTTATCCCATAGCCAGGATTGTAGTTTTTAAAGATACGGTACTGGCCGAGAAACATCCTGAATATGCTTTTCGCCGCCCTGACGGTTCCGTATGGAAAAACAGGAAGGGCGAAGCTTTTGTCAATCCATTTATGGAAGAAGTTTGGGAGTACAATATAGAGATTGCTGAGAAAGCTGCAGAGCTCGGGTTTCAAGAAATACAGTTTGATTATGTACGATTTCCAGAAGGGTTTGGGGGGATGGATACATCCCTGGAGTATGCATGGGGGAGTTACTCCGAGGAAAAATTAACCCCCAGGCTGGAAGAAGAATGGGAGGCTATAATCGCGGAGCAGGATGCAGAGGATAGCCCTGACTTGACTGAAGAAGTGATAGGGGAAGAGGATGTAGATTTGGATGCCTTAGAGAAAGAAAACAATGAAAACAAAGCAGAAGAAAACGGCAATAATGAAGACAATGGGGATCAAGATAAGCAAGCGGAAACAGGAAAAACATTGGAAGACCTGGAGCCACCAGAATATGACTATGGATTGGCCAGGGTCATGGCTGTTACTGATTTTGTAGAAAAAGCCTATGCAAGGCTGCAGCCCTATGATGTAGACGTATCAGTGGATATATTTGGTTATACTGTTACGGTGCCGGAATCCAGGGGCATTGGTCAAAACTTTTTTAAAATTTGCCAGCATGTAGACATCATCTCCTCCATGATATACCCGAGCCATTGGGGGAGAGGAAACTTTGGCTACACGAACCCTGATAAACATCCCTATGAAATTGTAGACGAATACAGCCAGCTAGAAAATGAAATCCTTGATAAAATGGAAGATCCACCGCAATCAAGGCCCTGGCTGCAGGATTTTACTGCGACCTGGTTGGGAAGTGGGAATTATATAAACTATGGTGTGGCGGAAATAGAAGCCCAGATAAGGGCTTTAAAAGAGAATGGTATTGAAGAATATTTATTGTGGAATGCGGCCAATCAATACACCCAGGGTGTGGATTATACGCCATGGGAAGAAGATTAATTAAAGTCAATTAATTTACTTACGAAGTGCGCTCTACGTGTGTCTTACATCAAAGCCTCCCTTTGCTCAAGTCAAAAAGGGAGGCTTTTAAAGTTATTATACTATTTTTGAAAGATTTTATTTGTAAACCAGGTATTTAAAGAGCAATGGGAATGGCCTTATGACTCAGGGCATTCGGTTACAAGTAACTGGCCTGCAAATTGATATTCTCACCATTTTTTATATGTTTACAAGTCCCATATGCTGCCGTACATTGTCCATGGTTGTAGAAGCTATTTCTTTTGCCCTGTGGGCGCCTGTTTTATAAACATCTTCTAAATATCCCCGGTTTTCCATGTAATGGTTGTATTTTTCTTTGAAGCTTTTTGTCCTTTCAATAATTAATTCTGCGACATCTTTTTTAAATTGGCCGTACCCTTTGCCGCTGTATTCTTTTTCTACTTCTTCAATCGCACATGGCTTGAGTTTCGAGTAGATAGTAATTAAATTCTTAATTCCTAATTGATCTTCACTGTAAACTATCTGGTTTTTATTGTCCGTTACTGCCCGTTTAACTTTTTTCATGGTTTCATCTTCGGAATCCAACAAAAATATTACGCCTTTTTCGCTTTCTTCGGACTTAGACATTTTTTTGTCAGGTTCTTGCAGATTCATAACTTTAGCGCCTACTTTTGGGAGATAAATTTCTGGGATTTGAAAAGTATCTCCGTATGCGCTGTTAAATCTTTCCGCTATATCCCGAGAAAGTTCTATATGTTGCCTTTGATCTTCTCCTACGGGTACCAGGTTTGTTTGGTACAATAATATATCCGCAGCTTGTAGAATTGGGTAAGTATAAAGGCCAGCATTGACATTTTGCGCGTGTTGGGCAGACTTCTCCTTAAATTGAGTCATTCGGTTTAATTCGCCCAGGTAAGTGTTGCAGCTTAAGAGCCAGGCCAATTCTGCGTGTTCTTTTACATGGGATTGATAAAAAATGATATTTTTTTCGGGGTCTAACCCACTGGCAAGATATTGAGCCAGGAAAGACAGGGCAGTTTCTTTAAACGTTTTCGGATCTTGCCTTATTGTCATAGAATGTAAATCAACGATTGAAAAAATACAAAAATACTCATCTTCAAGTGCTTTCCAATTCTGAATGGCACCAATGTAATTTCCAAGTGTCAAACTGCCAGAAGGCTGGGCACCGCTAAAAATAACTTGCTTATTGTCCGTCAATTCTATCACCTCTTTATTATTTCGGGATTGAGATAAATATATACAACATACAACCTAAAGCAAAAAAATGCCTATTCATTTATCTATACAATATTTCTTAAAAATAGGGAAATGACCCGATATAGTTATATTATCATACCACTTTCTAAAATCATATTATGTCTAGTCTATATAGCTTACTTTTGATTCATCGAAATGATCTTTTAAGGGTTTGGTTTCGTTTGGATATCCTACTGCACAAATTCCTAGCGGTAGAAAGGGGTCTTTTAAATTCAATAATTTTTTTATTTGGTGAGTTCTCTCCTCGTCTGGATAAACACCCAGCCAAACTGAACCTAAGTTTAAGCCAACAGCAGCAAGCAATATATTCTGCATAGCAGCGGAGCAGTCCTGCACCCAATATCTTTCATTTTTGTTCCCACAAACAGCTATTCCTAAAGGAGCTTCAACCAACATACTTGAATAAGGATGTATTTTCGTGATACGATTCAAAATATCTTGATTACGTATGACTGCAAAATGCCAAGGCTGCTTGTTCATGGCTGAAGGTGCTGCCATGCCTGCTTTTAACAGTTCTTTGACTTTTTCATCCTCTACAGGCTTGTTCAGATATTTTCTAATGCTCCTTCTTTGATAAAGAAGTTCAATAGACAAGTTGACATCCCTCCAATAATAAGATCATTTAATCATAACTTAAAAGTAATTTATAGATGAGATAGAGAAGAAGATAAAGAACATTAAGTAGTAGCTTATAAATCGTGATGCTGTATATATAATAGGTATATCAATGCTATTATGTCAGATAAATAGCTAGAATTCAATGTAAAATATTGATGATTGTCTAACATTGAAACAAAAAAGTATCATTATGATATATAAATTTTTTAAATATAATTCTTATTGCTACTTGAGCAACTGCTTTGAGCTTTTTTCATAGCCACTTGTTTGAATGTATTTTAGCTCAATTTCAGATTATTATTTAAAAAATTCGGCAAAATGCTGTGAGATTTTAAGAAATTTAAAAAAAATGATTGTCAATCTATGCTTTGCAAAAGATTATAAAAACATAGAGATAAGCCCCAATAAGTTCCGTTCTACCAGCGATTAGTATAAATGCATTTTCAAACACTGGCATGATTATTGCAAATATAACTAGATGCATTATTAATAAATACTCATTTAATTATAATAATAATGTTAGCAGGATTAATAGAGGTTACTGACGAAATTCATGACATCGAAAAACAAATAGTGTAAAAGCATAGTGAATAGAAAATTAATTATAAGGTAAATTAGATAAGGAGTATGAATAAATACACCTATAGATGACCTAGATCTGATCTAGGAGGTGATGTGGAAGTATGTAAATCAATTATTAAAAATATTTTCAATGATTAGTCAAACCAAACTACCTAATAAGGGGGAAAATTTATGAAGTGGAATCGTTTATTACTCATGGGGCTTTTGGCTGGTATTATTGTCTTCAGCTTTGCATTTATCGGGTGTGCCCCGCCGGAAGAGGAAATTGATGAAGAAGTAGAGGAAGAGGTGGAAGAAGAGCCTGAAGACCCAGAAGAAAAAGAATTAGTAGTGGCAAATTATGCGGACGTAAGCCATTTAGATCCTCACCAGGCAACTGACACAGCCTCTCACTGGGTGAACAACCAGATTTATGATGGCTTGGTTCAGAGGACGGAAGACATGGGGGTAGAACCTTCTTTGGCCGAAGACTGGGAATTTGTAGATGACAGGACGGTAGAATTTTATCTCAGGGAAGGCGTTACCTTTCACAATGGTGAAGAATTTACTGCTCACGATGTAAAATTCACCTATGAAAGACTTTTAGACGAGGATGAAGCTTTTGCTGGCGCATCCAGATTAGAGATGGTAGATGTTGAAAACATTGAAGTTATAGATGATCACACCATTCAAATCCCTACACATGAGCCATTTGGTGCTATATTGACGTATCTAGCTCACAGTTCTTCCTTGATCATCAACCAAGAAGCCGTGGAGGAATATGGAGAAGATTATAACCAAAACCCTATAGGCACTGGGCCATTTGAATTTGAGGAATGGCAGGAAGGTGACCGTGTTGTTTTATCCGCTTATGAAGATTATTGGGGCGGTGCACCCGAAATTGAACGATTGGTTTTTAGAGCTGTGCCTGAAGGTACAAATAGGACCATTGAATTAGAAACTGGTGGAGCCCATGTTGCAGAGAGCATCGAAAGAATGGATTTAGACCGCATCGAAGAACATGAAGAGCTTGACCTACACGTTTATGAAATCCTGAGGATTGCTTATATGGGCTACAACTGTGTGCAAGAACCCTTTGACGATCCTAGGGTGAGACAAGCGCTCAACTGGGCAATTGATGTGGAGGCTATGGCTGAGACAGTATACGGTGAACTCGGTACGCCTGCCTCCGGTTTTACCAACAGCAATATATGGGCACACAATCCAGATGTAGAAACTTATACTGAACAAGATATGGAAAAAGCCCAGGAACTGTTGGAAGAAGCGGGATATGAAGACGGCTTTGAAATAACGATTACCATCAACGATGACGATGAAAGAAGAGATCTTGCAGAGGTCGCTTCCAGCATGTGGGCAGAATTAGGCGTAGAGACGGAAGTTGAAATATTAGAATGGGGTACTTTCCTGGATGCCACTGGAGAAGGCGATATTGAATTGTTCTTCCTGGGGTGGTTGGCCAGCACCGGTGACCCTCATCATGCCATGCATCCACTGTTCCACTCAGACAATCACGGTGGTGGCGGTAACAGAACCTTTTACACCAACGAAGAAGTAGACGCCCTGTTAGATGAAGGTGTGGTTGAACCTGATGAAGATGAACGTTTTGCTATTTATCAGGAAACCCAAGAAATAATCGCTGAAGATGCGCCATGGCTGCCGCTTATAGATGTGACGGATGCGGTTGGTGTCCATGAAGACGTAGTTGGATTTGAACCTTGCCCCTCTGGGTACCATATGTTTGATGAAGTTGATTTGCAGCAGTAATTTAAAAAAGTGACAATGAAGCTATTGGGACAGATTAGATATCAAACCCCTCTTTGATCGATGCTGAATTAGCATTGAACGAAAAAGCAAAATGGGTGATAATCAGTGATTTTGGGCCATTTTCGGCCCAAAATCACTGATTATTTATAATTTTTTATACCATCCAAAAATAGTTACAACTTTCTAATATTGGTTTTTTATAGTTCTCAAATTGCTGCAGTGAGAGGAGGCTTTATAGAATGGGAATATATATCCTAAAGCGGCTTTTGGGATTGATCCCGGTCCTCATAGGAGTGACTTTATTAGTTTTTACAATAATGCATTTTACTCCGGGAGACCCAGCCACATTAATGCTTGGAGAAGAAGCACCAGAAGAACAAGTTGAGCGCATGCGGGAACGAATGGGCCTAGATGAGCCATTTATTGTTCAATATGGCAATTTTTTGTTTGGTGCTGTACAAGGTGATTTAGGCAGGTCGCTTAGCACTGGCAGACCTGTCATAAGTATGATAGCAAGTCGCTTGCCTGCTACTATCTTGCTAGCTACTGCTGCCCTGGTAGTGGCCGTTCTAATCGGTGTAATCGCGGGCATAATTGCTTCTACACGCCAGTATACAATTTACGATGGTGGTGCCATGGCTTTAGCTCTTTTAGGGGTATCTATGCCAAATTTTTGGCTAGGCCTAATGTTCATACTTTTATTTTCGGTATTTTGGAACAATACTTTTGGGTACCCGCTGTTTCCTGCATCGGGTTTCGGTACATTGCGACATCTTATTATGCCTGCCGTTGTTTTAGGTACTGCGCATGCCTCATTTATAACCAGGATAACGCGGTCTTCCATGTTAGAGGTGCTTAGACAGGATTATATTCGAACCGCCCGGGCAAAGGGGTTGAGTGAAAAAGTAGTTGTTTATGTGCATGCTTTAAGAAACGCTTTGATGCCCATTGTTACTATAGCCGGTTTAAGGTGGGGCATACTGCTGGGTGGTTCTGTAATCACAGAATCAATTTTTGCCTGGCCCGGGATTGGGAGGGCTTTAATAGAAGGAGTTAGAACCCAAGACTATCACCTTGTACAAGGGATACTCTTGGTTTATGCGATTTTGTTTAGTCTGGTTAATTTAGGAGTGGACCTGCTGTATGCTTTTATTGATCCCAGAATTAAAGCGCAGTATAAATAACACTGGACTAAACAGTTTGGAAAAAGGGAAGGAAAGGAGGAACGGAATTGTCAAATCATACAAAAGCAAGCTCAAATGTGGCACAACCTCAGGCCCAGCAGCAAGTGGAAAAAGGAAGAAAACAAAGAACCCGGTTCCAAGAAACCTGGCGGCGTTTAAAGAAAAATAAATGGGCAATTGGCGGCCTGATTCTTATAATATTATTAGTTCTGTTAGCTTTATTTGCTGAATATATTGCGCCAGAAGGGATTGATGATCAAGCTTATGACCGGACACTGGAATCTCCTTCTGTGGAAACCCCTCTCGGAACGGATAATTTAGGGCGCTGTGTGCTGTCAAGAATCATTCATGGTTCCAGGTTGTCTCTTTCCATTGGCTTTATCACGACGGCTATTGGTTTGACTGTGGGTGGTTTTCTTGGTGCTCTTGCTGCTTATTACGGAGGTCGCGTGGATAATCTCATCATGAGGTTTATGGATATTATACTAGCCATACCAGGGATTATTTTTGCTATTGCCCTGGTGACTGCTTTAGGCGTAAACTTGACGAATTTAATGATTGCGGTTGGAGTTAATTCAGTCCCTTATTTTGCCCGGATAATTCGTTCCACAGTGATGTCCACCAAAGAAAACGAGTTCATTGAAGCTGCTCGCGCTGTGGGCTCATCAGATATGTGGATAATTTTTAAGCATATTTTGCCTAACTCATTTGCGCCCATAATGGTACAGGCAACTTTGAGAATAGGCAATACTATAATAATTGCTTCAGGCCTTAGCTTTTTAGGTTTAGGAGCGCAACCTCCTTTGCCGGAATGGGGTCGTATGCTGTCTGATGGCAGACGGTATTTAAGGGATTCTTGGTGGATGGCTACGTTCCCAGGCATATCTATAATGATTACTGTGCTTGCTTTTAATTTACTTGGAGATGGCCTAAGGGATGCGCTTGATCCGCGTTTAAAAGACTAATTGTTTGGAGGGATCGAAGTGGATGACAATTTACTGGAAATCAATAATTTGCATATTCATTATGTAACTGATGATGGAACAGCTTTGGCAGTCAATGGTATTGATATTAGCCTTAAACCGGGAGAAACGATTGGTCTGGTAGGTGAAACAGGTGCTGGGAAAACAACTACGGCTTTGGGTATTATGCGCCTGGTACCAGATCCACCGGGTAAAATAATTAATGGAGAAATTCTGTTTCAAAATGAAGATTTGGTAAAGAAACAAGAGCGAGAACTGCGGAAAATAAGAGGAAATAAGATATCTATGATTTTTCAAGATCCAATGACTTCATTGAATCCCGTGTTTACTGTGGGAAGGCAAATTGCTGAAAGTGTCAGCCTTCATCAGGGAATGAGTTACAACCAGGGCATTAATAGAGCCAAAGAAATGCTTGAGCTTGTGGAAATCCCCCCTGAAAGAGTACATGACTATCCCCATGAATTTAGCGGTGGCATGAAACAGAGAGTGTTAATTGCAATGGCACTGGCAAGCGACCCCGCATTATTGATCGCCGACGAACCCACAACTGCTTTGGATGTTACCATTCAAGCCCAAGTATTGGAAATCATGAAGGAATTGAAGAAAAAAGTTGATACTTCCATGATTATGATTAGCCACGACCTTGGAGTAGTGGCTGAAGTGTCTGATAAGGTTGGGGTTATGTATGCTGGAAGGATTATTGAATTGGGATCGTTAAAACAAATCTTTCAAAATCCTAAACACCCTTACACCAATGGATTATTTGGCTCTATTCCTAACATCATAGAAAGGGAAAGCACACGTTTGAATCCCATAAAAGGCCTGATGCCAGATGCTATGGAGCTGCCTGAGGGGTGCGCTTTTCATCCCAGGTGCCCTGATGTTATGGAGAAATGCAGCCAAGCAGAGCCAGACAATATAGAAATTGAAAACGGGCACTTTGTACAGTGTTATAAATATCTATAAACTGGTTAAAAGCTAAAGGGGGTAAAGGAATGAACGATAACAAGATTGTAGATGTAAATGACTTAAAAAAATATTTTTCTTCGCAACAAGGTCAACTACATGCAGTAGATGGGGTTGACTTTCACATATTTGATGGAGAGACTTTAGGTCTTGTCGGGGAAAGCGGTTGTGGCAAGTCAACGACTGGACGCTTATTGATCAGGTTAATTGAAAACACAGGTGGCGAGGTTTTATTTAAAGGAGAAAATGTTTTTGAATTTGGAAAAGTAAAATTAAAAGAATTCCGCAGAGCAGCGCAAATTGTCTTTCAGGATCCTTTTTCTTCTTTGGACCCGAGAATGAGTGTTTCAGATATAATCTCTGAACCCTTGCAAGTCCATCGCATATTTAATAGCTCCCAGGAAAGATCAAAAAAAGTGGAAGAACTGATGGAAGTGGTGGGGTTGGCCAAAAGATCAGTCAATTCCTATCCTCATGAATTGGATGGTGGCAGCCGGCAGAGAGTAGGCATTGCCAGGGCCCTTTCTTTAAACCCGGATTTTTTGGTATTAGACGAGCCGGTATCTGCTTTAGACGTGTCGATTCAGGCTCAAATTATCAATCTTTTCGATGATCTGCAACAAGAATTTAACCTCACTTATCTTTTTATCGCACATGACTTGTCCGTTGTGAAGCACGTCAGTGACAGAATAGCTGTGATGTATATGGGCGAGATAGTTGAACTAGCAGATTATGATAAAGTGATTTTTGAACCAAAGCACCCGTATACCCAGGCACTGGTTTCTGCCATACCGAAAATGGAACTTGAAGCAGAGGACGAAAAAATCATTCTTGAAGGCGACGTACCGAGCCCAGTTAACCCTGCGGATTACTGCAGATTTTACGGAAGATGCAGAAAAAGAATGGATATGTGCAAAGAAAAATCGGTGTCTTTGCAGGAAATAGAACCGGGAAGATTTGTCAGTTGTTTACTTTATCAATAAAATACAATAAAATAATGGATAGATAAGCAAATTATCAGAAAAAATATTAATCACAAAGTGGGGAGAGCATATGCAACCGGTCATTGGGATAACAATTACGACTAGAAAAGGGTTTACTGAATATTACGTGAATGCAGTAGAAAAAGTAGGCGGGATTCCCATTGTGTTACCCATTCTTGAAGATACCAGTCAGATTCAACCTATCTTGAAAGAGCTGCATGGCGTTATTTTTACTGGGGGCACAGATATAAACCCTTTTTATTATAATGAGGAACCGAGATACGGATTAGGAGAGGTCAAACCTTACAGAGATGAGCACGAATTTAAGCTTTTAGAATTATGCTTAGAAAAATTTGAGGGTCCAGTTATGGGGATATGTCGTGGGATGCAGTTGATTAACGTGTTACACGGCGGCAGTATGTATCAGTGTTTAGAGCAAGATAGATCTGATGGTATTATGCATGCACTCATAGAAAGATATCCTTTGGAGTATCCCTCGCATTTAGTGTATCTAAAAGAAAATAGCTGGCTTTTTAAAATATGTGCGCAACAAACTCTTTATGTAAATAGCTTGCATCACCAGGGCGTTAAAGAACTGGGTAAATCTTTGAAAGTGTCAGCAAGAGCCGGAGATGGTTTGATTGAAGGGATAGAAAGAGAAGGCGAACGCCTGGTGTTCGGGTTGCAGTGGCACCCTGAAATGATGATGGAAAAATCTTTTGAAGCGCGTAAAATATTCACGGATTTTGTGCAAGAATGTAAGTACTTTCAGAAAAATGAGACAAAATTATAAAGAACAGAGGTCAGTCATTCATGAAGGCAACCGACATTTAATTTACCCACAGGGAGTGGCGAAGCTTGAAATCTTTTAGCCGGCGGAGTTTTTTTAAGTGGATTTTGAGTATCGCAGCTGGGATCTTGCTGATGGGATGGAATTTTTTGACGAATAAGAAGGATAGAGCATCTATTTCGGCAGATCAAAAAATATCGCTCAGACAAAATGTTAAAGGAATTGACAATCGATTGCTCGAAAAAAGAAATTTAACCCATAAGCTTGTCCCCGTTTCCCAGCGAAGATTGGGTAAGACGGGGGTTTTTGTCAGTTTGCTGGGCATAGGTGGCAGCGGCATCATTGCCCGAGAAGATGCAAAGGAAGTGGTCCATGAAATTTTTGATCATGCCTTGGCAAACGGTGTTAACTATATTGATACCGCGCCTACATATGGTGCTAGCGAAAGCAACATCGGAGAGGCAATTAGAGGTAGAAGAGAAAAAGTTTTTTTAGCCACTAAAACTTTAGCTCGGGGATATGACGAAACCATGCGGTTATTTCATCAGAGTCTTGAACGCCTTCAAACGGAATATATTGATTTGTATCAAATCCACGGCATTAGCAATGAAGCGGACCTGGCTATGATTGAAGAGAAACGGGGCGCTGCCAGGGCTGTTTCAGAACTTAAGCAAGAAGGCTTAGTCCGGTTCATTGGTGTGACCGGGCATAATTATCCAGATTTACTCCATAGAGCCATTAAATCAATGGCGTTTGATTGTCTTTTGATGCCTTTAAACGTAGGGGATATTCATGACAGACCTTTTCAAACTCAGCTTTTAACACGGGCCAGAGAAAAGGACTTGGGCATCATTGTTATGAAAGCGATGGCGTACGGTCGTATTTTTCGGGAAAACGGCATTATTTCTGCCAAGCAAGCCCTTCACTACACGTGTTCATTTCCTTGCAGCACGACTGTGGTTGGGGTATCCAGTTTGGAAGAAATGAAGGAAAATATATCCAACATGAAATCTTTCGAGGTGAAGTCAAAACAAGACTTAAATCGCCTGGAAGCGCTAACTGCTCCTTATAAACGGGATATGAACTTTTTTAAACATGAATGGTAATGGAAGGCTCTAAACATCGAGGAATTTGCATTGATTGACGGATTATAGATATAAGTTTTTAAAATAAAGAAGGTATTAAATTGAATTTTAATCATTATATTATTATTTTCTACTTGGCTTATCCTAAAAGAATCAAAATAGGGAAATTAGGGACCTTTAATTTTCCCAGTGGCTATTACGTTTACGTTGGCAAAGATCACCGCAGCGTTCGTTCCCGGGTGGCTAGACATTTATCTTTAAAAAAAAGAGCCCGATGGCATATCGATTACCTCAGCCGGGAAGCAATTCCGATTTTCACTTTATTTATTCAAGGTAAAGAAGAAAGCGAATGTGAAATAGGCGCTTTGATTAAAGACATCGGGGGTCAAATTATAGTACCAGGATTTGGGGCTTCTGATTGTCGTTGTTCTACGCACCTGATGTATTTTCAATGTATACCTAAAAATTTTTATATGAATTTTAGACCTGGGGGAGATTTAACATGGATCTTGAAAAAAGATTCGCTCAACAGTTAATTTTTTTTAAAGAAATTGACCGGTTAAAATCGGTGCTTCGAAAAACAAGCTTGATTGATAAGGACAGGGTAGAAAATAGTGCGGAGCACTCGTGGCAGGTAGCTTTTATGGCGCTCTTTTTACAGGAGTACGCCGAAGGAAACCTGGATATTTGCCGGGTTATGCAGATGCTTTTGGTCCACGATTTGGTGGAGATTGATGCGGGGGATACCTTTATTTACCATGAGGGCAATCAATCGGAAAAGATGGAACGGGAAATGAAAGCAGCCCAGCGGATCTTTGGCCTGTTACCAGAAGACCAATCCAACTATTTAATGGAACTGTGGCAGGAATTTGAACGAGAAGACTCGCAAGAAGCAAAATTTGCAGCGGCATTAGATCGGCTGCAGCCTGTACTTCATAATTATTTTAACCAGGGCGGAAACTGGCATGATTTTGGCATTTCACGAGAACAAGTGGAAAAAGTGAATCAAAAAATAGAGAATGGATCGCCTAAACTCTGGCAACAGCTGCAAATTATTCTGGATGAAGCCGAAGTAAGAGGTTATTTTTTCTCCAAGTAAGCTCTTTTAAAAACACTTACAGCTGAATGTATAAGAAACCCTGCCAACAGTATAGAAGCGCTGGGGTCTATGTATCTTCCTACCGGGTATTCCTGGAAATGCATGGTGCCTAAAAGAGAAGCAACGGTAACAATATCCATGACGGTTTTTGAGCGATAAAGACGCCACTGGGCTTCTAAAATGGGCGAAGATTTTTGTTTCACAAGTTTGTTTTTACGGCGCCAAAACCATGCATTCACAAAAACTCCAATAAATGAAAGCACCAATCCGAGCATAAGATTGTCCAGCACAGGTGGGTTATATAATCTATCTAATGAGGTATAAATGACGCCAATGACAGAAATGAAAAGAATGATTGAAACCAAAATCCCTGAACGGGGCTCCCATTTTTGAAAGGTGGGATTTAAATGGATGCGCACTGACCGAAAAATCACCCAATTAAAAATGAGCGTCAAAAGCTCTATGGTCCTGCGAATTAAGTTAATGAGCAAAACAGTGGAGCCGCTAATGAGAAAAGCATAGGCGGTTAAAGCAGGCCCAAGGAAACTTATGATCCACGCAGCCCGCAGAACTTTTTCTTTTTCTTCATATATTTCTTTATCACTTAATGTGTGCTTAGGTTGGTTTAATTTTTTTTCTTGTTTGGTGTGAGGACTCATGAAAAGAAACTCCCTTTTAGCTGATTAGGAGGTATGTAAATAGGCTGACGGCTAATGGAAAACTTATTGTGTCGCTGCCATACACGGAAACAGTTTCGGTAATCCCGGCGACAATAGCAATCATAAATGCTAATAAAATCAATCCCGGCAAACTGCTCCAAAATCCGGGGAGCTCAAGATAGTGCGGCAGGGCCAAAAGAGCGGTTACAAATGTACTGATAAATAATCCTAAACAGCCTTGGAAACTTTTATTGGAACTCAATAAAAACAAAAAACGTTTCAATCTAATGGTGCCGTAGAGTTTACCGATTATGGCAGCTGCCGCATCACCTACACCCCAGAGCAAAAAGCCAAAAGAGGCAATGCCTTTATAAGTTTCCCCTAGATACCCCCAGAAAAGGAATACAGATAAGGAAAAGGTAAAAATAAAAAAAATGAGCTGTTTGCTTATTTCTTGAGTCCCCCAATTTCTATCCAAGTACAAAGAAGTGATGAATCGAGTTTTCGAGAAAACTTTAAGCAGAATGAAAGCCAGGCCAAAAATAGAAACATGAATGATTAAAGCAGTATGCCATTGATCTGAAATAGAAATAATAATGACATTGCCCACAGCACACATGACGTGATAGCTTTTGCGAATGAATTCTTTATGTATACCCGGAATTAAATGAAGAAGTCCTATGAAGATCAAAAAACCAAGATAGTAACCTGATAAAATTAACAATATAGGATTTAGAGTCAAAGACCTCACTCTGCTTTCTAATATATATTATAAATATTTATGACAGCAATATTATTATAGCATGTTCATTCTTATTTAGAAAAAACAATAAAATCGAAGAGGTTTTGAAAGTACGCTTTACTCTATAAAAAAACTGGATTTCATGATAAAATATTAATATAAAAGACGAAATACTTGCAAGGATGGCATTTTTAAATTATACTGGAAGAAAATCCCGAAGGAGGGATCTATTGATGAACACAGAATTAGAAATTTTGAAGCAGGCCCTACAACTAGAAGAAGAGGGATACGAATTTTACATGATGGCTTCGCAGGACGCAGAAAATGAAGATGCCAAGGAAGCATTACAGGAATTGGCTGGGGAAGAAGCCAAACACAAACAATGGGTATTAGATATGTACGAGAAAATTGCTCAGGGCGATGGGCGTGAATTTGATTTTAGTGAAGTGAAGACTCCTTCACCAGGGATTTTTAAATGGAAAAATGTACCTCTAGATAACATTTCTAAAGGGTTATCAGTAATGAGTATTGGGGTAAAGATGGAAAACTCAGCTGTTCAATTTTATACTGAAGCCAAAAAGAAAACTGAAGATCCGGATTTGCAAAAACTTTTGGAGATACTGATTGACTGGGAAAGACAGCATCTAAACGATTTTCAAAGTCGTTATGATGAATTACAGCAGGAATGGTGGGAACAACAGCGATTCAGTCCTTCTTAAAAATCGTGTTTAGATTATGAATGAGAACACAGCCCTCTGCGTCATTCTGCAGGGGGTCTTTAATTTTTATGTGCACTCATTGCGTTACTAATTTAGACATGAATCCAAAACTCATCATGGATGGAGGAGGATTTTTATGGAACAATTAGAGCTAGCAAAAGAAATACTCACAAAATCTGAAACCATTGCTGTAGTAGGATTATCTCCACGCGAGGACAGCCCGAGTCATTATGTGGCTAAATATTTAATCAAACAAGGATATCGTGTATTTCCTGTAAATCCAAAATACAGTACAGTTTTAGGTATCCAAGGCTCTGCTACGCTAACTTCTCTAGCTAAAAGTGTCAAAGTAGACGTGGTAAATATTTTTCGGCACCCGGCAGATATTCCACCTATTGTTGAAGAAGCCATCAAGATACAAGCTCCTTACGTTTGGATGCAAGAAGGTATTGTTAACCATCAAGCCAAAGAAATGGCTGAAAGAAACGGGATCCAAGTTGTTATGGATCGGTGCATGATGAAGAGCCATAAATCATTGATCAAGGAATAACCATAAAACAATAAAAGACATAAAACGATAAGAGATGCAAATAGAGAAGAGCCAGGGGCAAAACCCTGGCTCTTCTTTTTGCAGGTTTTTCAAATATTATTTAGTCTTCAAAAACTGTCTGGAGTTCTATTTCGGTTTCAAGCGCTTTTAGAGCTTTTTCTAGCAGCTGTTTTCTCAATTTGTATTCATCGTCATCGTCCAGGTTGGGATCGCCCAAAGGATGTGGAATGGCCACAGTTGGGATGATCCTGTTGGCGCCAACCGTTTTGGAAATGGGTACGATAGAGGCCATGTGAACAGCAGGCAGTCCATTATTTTCATATTCTTTTACCATCGTTGCACCGCAACGCGTACAAGTACCTCAAGTAGAAGTGTGGATAACGGCATCCACGCCAGCTTCTTTTAAGTCTTGTGCGATTTCATAGGCGAATTGTTTTGCATTTGCTACTGAAGTACCATTGCCTACTGTGGAATAATAATACTCATGCAGTTCGCCAATTCGCCCTTCTTTTACAAGCTCCCGGGCCGCATCTAAGGGGAGGACCCTGTTGGGATTTTCATTGGCGTAGGTAGGATCGTATCCACCATGGGCTGTTTCATAATTATCGGCAGTGACACTTTCAATGTCTTTGATTTCATATTTGCCATATTTTGAAGCGCTGGAGGCCTCTATTCCATCGGGATTGCCTGTAGGCACAATACCTCCTGAGGTAACCAGGGCGATTTTCGCTTCTGCCATATTTTTAATAGGCGGCAGTATGGGTACTCGATCGAACTGGGGCATTGGATATTCTGTTTTGAACGAGTCACCTTTTAATTTTTTAACCAGCATTTCAACACCCCGGGCTGAGCCTCTTGCGTCGTAGAAAACATTTTTGCGAATGCCCCGTGGAATGTAGCCTTCTTCTTCAGGGGTACCTAATTCTTCACCTCGGAGAATTTTCTTAGCCAGTTTGGCCATGGCTGGGACAGCACTCCGCATTCCAGCTGCAGAATTAGAGGTTTCCACAATGTAGGCAAATTTTCTATACATTTCTACCCCGGGGTTTTCGGTATACATGCCTGAAACGACTGGAATCTCATAATTTGCGTTGACCAGCTCGGCCACTCCCCCTGCTGCGGTTCCATACCTCCCAGCGTTAAAAGCAGGCCCTGTAATGACTAGGTCAGGTTTGTATTTATCAATAGCCTCTCGTACTTTTTCTTCTGCTTGTTCAGTGTTGGATGAATAGTAATCATCACCGCAAATGATTGTGGCAACAATTTGTGCTTCATCGCCGAGCTCCCCATTCAATGCATTACCAGGTCCTACAGGCCCTTCTTCTATATAAGGTGGGGTCGTGGCTTTTTCTTCGCCGCCTAATCCGGCAAAATACTGGTTAATATAGTGAACAATTTTTTTGCTCAATTTCAACCCTCCTTTCCAGGTTACTTTCTTCGTGAAGATAGAAACTTAATGTTGGTATGCAATCAAAAGTATCAGGATAACACTCAATTTTTATATTTACACGTCTTCGGCCGCTAACTTTTCAAAGCCCAATTGGTTGGTAGACCCAATAATTGCTTGCAGCTCTACCTCTATAGATTTATCGTGACGTAAACTGCCTTCGAAACCACCGGCAATAGTGTCAGCAGTTTCCAGAATGCCGATAACTTTGTCCATGGGCGGGATCACTATGGTTTCATTAGCGTTCCCCACGGTGACCACGGCATCAGCTTTAGGATTCGCATCGGCTAACCCCTGGGAAGCTCCATCTCTTCCTGCATACTCGTCCGTCACAAGCACGGTTTTAATCCCTTTGTCTTCTATTTTGACACAGTTCATAATCAAGTCGGTATCGGGGTTACCAAAGCCTTCTTCAGAGATTATAACTCCATCAAAGCCTAGCTGTTCTGCCAAGTTGGCAGCAAAGTTGGAAGATCTTTCTTTATCAGCTAAAGTTACGTTTTCATTGGTGATAATGACGCCACAGAAATTCAGATCTTTTCCATGTCTTTCATACAAGTCTTCGATGATGGGGTTGTTTATGTGATGGAATGTAGAATTTTTATCGCAAGCAGAAACACAGTTTCCACTTACTATTGCACCGTCCATGACTTCAGTGGGATAAATAAATGTGGGTATGATCTGCTTCGCGTCCACCCCGTACACCCAGGTATCGTGCAGCAGGCCTTGACTTTGCAGCATGTAAACATAACCTACTTTTGGAAGATCAGGGTACTTTTCACGCTGCTCCATAAAAGGTAGGGCTTCGTAATGAATTTTATCGTCTGCAGTAGCTTCTTTACAAGCATCGCCAATGTGTTTGGCCGCTTTTAAACCAGCAAGTCTCACAGCTTCTTCATGTTCGGAAGCTTTCAGGCCGCTTACCGGGGTGCAGTTTACTACTAGGTTGACGGTTTTTGAGAAATGGCAATAATCAGCGCCTGGACCATCCATATCTATAATCCCTTCTTGAAAACCTACCAATTTGCCTGTAGTCACTATTGTCATCCCTTTTAAGGCTTTAGTGACGCCACTCCCTACAGTATCCACTTTGTTTAAAATACCAGGAAACAGGCCACCGTTTCCTTCAACTTTTGTTCTCGGTTCGATGACGTCTTTAACGGGTATGATTCTGACAGATTCTCCCGGTTTCGCTATGTCTAGTTCTACGGAGTCAATGCGATCATCTTCTAAAATCGCCTGGGTTAATTCATCTTTATTGACTGTAACGACGTTTCTAGAAAAACCAGTTTGACTGCCAAATTGCACATCTTTTACGTTTACTTTTTCAAGAGTTAAACTCATCTGAAAATCACCTCCTTGTAAAATGATTGGCAGTGATTGATCCTGTCATTTCACTGCGCACCTATAATATTCAAGAAATTTAAAAAAATTCCTGCATCATGGTGTTAAATTACTTTAAGAACTTGGGGTTTACATAAAATAGTATGAATTTAAGTCTAGTTTACTCCCTTTTTACATCGTAAAGATAAAAAATCTGATAAAAAAATTTGATCGGGAATAAAAAAGTACTTTCCAAAGCTGAAGTTTTGGAAAGTACCTTAACATTAAATCACCAGAAATCACCGTTTTTTCTAGTTTTTACCTCTCTCTTTTGAGTGGGAAAGTTAAATATAATAAAACTTTTCTCTAGTAAAGTTTACATGTCTCAAACAGATTATTGTTCAACCTTCTTTAGGGTTCTTCGAACTGAGTATGAAAGATTTGTTTAATCTCTTGTGTGTTTTTAACTATGCCTACAATATTTTCTATGCTTTTTAAGAAAGGTTCTTTGGGGATATCTCTGGTAGGAGCGGTGCAGTCAGAAACGGCAATAATGTTATAATTTAATTGGTGACCGTCTAAAGCCGTAGCATAAAAACATATATTTGTAGGGACTCCCGTTAAAATAATCGTTTTCTTTTTTAATCCTCTGAGCAATATATCTAGATCTGTGGAATAAAATCCACTGTGCCGCCGTTTGAATATTACAAAATCATCTTCGTCAGGGTACAATTCAGAGACAAAATCTGCTCCTTCTGTACCTTCGATGCAGTGGACCAGTCCTTCTTTGCTCAATTCCTTTCCAAAATCAACCATATCGGAGCGGTGAAGTTCTTTCGTATAAATTATTGGAATGTTTAGCCGCTTCATGTCCTTTTTGAATTTTTGCAGTGTTGGGACGATATTTCGACATTTTGGGCATTCAAAAGAGGTTATTTTGTACAAGAAATCATTTTGCATATTCAACATGACCATGGCACAATCGCTAACATTTAAATAGCTGGGGGCACCCATTAACAATCCCTCCTTAAACAATTATTACATGGCTCTTGTTGGGAAACTTTTTAAAAGTTTACTTGAATTTCACCTCCTTTTTATGATTGAGGAATTTGAGTGGCGTTTCTAATAAAAACCGAAAATTCAATCAATTTGGTAATAATACAGTTCTATACAACAGGGGGGATTCCTGTTAAATAATAGATAATTATTTAATTCACAAGCTATACGACAGACTATATAACAGATCGCTGCATGCGCAAAATATGCGCTAAAATTGGAAATTTTGCGTCAAAAATTTTTCGACACCCTAAAAATGAGTGCCGAAAAAGTGGAAGCCAAAAAGCAATTGGAAAAACAAGGAAAGCCCCCAAATGATTTCCTGTTTTATAAAACATCAATCTAATTGATGCATTACATGTCTGGCGATTGCTATTCCACAGGCACTAGCCTGGGCTAATCCCCGAGTCACGCCTGCTCCGTCACCGCCAGCGTAGAGTCCCTCTATCTTGGTTTCAAAATTATTGTTTAGATGCGGCTTAGCAGAATAAAATTTAGCTTCCACGCCATACAACAATGTGTGGTCCGAAGCAATCCCCGGGGTAACATGGTTTAATGCTTCTATCATCTCAATGATGCTGATCATGGTAACATGCGGGATAACCAATCCCAAGTTTCCAGGAACTGCTTCCTTTAAAGTCGGATTTATAAAGCATTCCTTAATTCGTTTTTCAGTAGAGCGTCTTCCTTTCATAATATCACCATAGCTTTGAATTAATACGCTGCCATCGGAAAGGTCGTTTGCCAATTGACATATCGATTTGGCGTAAGCCGTGGGTTTATTGAAAGGATAAGAAAATTTATGGGATACGAGGAGTGCAAAATTAGTGTTTTCACTCCCGAGATTTTTATCTTTATAAGCATGTCCATTTGCCAACATAACTCCGCTGTGATTTTCAATCACCACGTGGCCCGATGGGTTATTGCAGAAACTTCGCACCGTTGTTCCCACAGAAGTGCGATAAACAAATTTCCCTTCATACAAATTATGATTGATCTCTTCCATGATCATATCCAAAGTTTCTACCCGAACGCCTAAATCCACCTGGTTGCTAGAAACTTCCAAACCATTAGACCTTAACAATCGGGTCAGCCATTCCGCCCCATCGCGTCCGGGGACTAAAACAACTTTCTTGGCATGATATTCGTTTTTATCACTTGTGATGACCCCTTTAACTGCTTTATTTCCTGTTTTCGAGTCGATTTCGACAATCAAATCTTCTACTTTTGTTTTGAATTTTATATCCACTTTTTCTTTTAACCGGTCGTAAATGTTTTTTAATACTTGGGTATTTTGTTCTGTTCCTAAATGTTTTACCTGGGCTTTAAGTAGTTTTAACCCTGAAGCTAACCCGCGCTTTTCAATATTTTTAACAGTGCTGGTCGTAGGGTCAGATACTTGGGCGCGGGCGCCGTGTTCCATATTTAATTGATCCACATATTTGATTAAATCTAAAACTTCTGCAGAAGTGAGATAATCAGTCATCCAACCGCCGAATTCGGTCGTGATGTTGAATTTTCCGTCCGAGTAAGCGCCAGCGCCTCCAAAACCGTTTGTGATTGAACAGTTAGGATAACATGAAGAAATTTCCTCCATTTGACTAAGAGATGGGCATTTAGAAATTTTGTTTTCTAGGATGGGGCAGCTGCGTTCATATATGCTTTGACCTTTTTCAAATAATAACACATTTATATTGGGATTATTTTTTACTAATTCATAGCATGTGAAAATGCCCGCGGGTCCAGCGCCTACTACTATTACATCATATTGTGCCATTTAAAGAACCTCCCTTTGACTGATATAGGTCCTGAACAGTTTTTCTCTTTGCTCTTTATGTTAAAAAGTACAACACTAATTTTAAAGATGATTTCCTTGTATGCTTTGATAAAATCGTCTTTTATCTTCGTAACGCTTCCGTATTTGTTCCATATTTTCAATTTCTTTGTCGGTTAACGTTCGCACACTTTTAGCTGGAGAGCCCATCGCCAGTGTCCCTTCTGGTATTTTTTTCCCCGGTGGCACCAGGGAACCGGCTGCTATCATAGCATATTTGCCGACCACCGAATGGTCTAATATGATCGAATTTATACCAATCAAGGCGCCATGGCAAATATAACAAGAGTGAAGAACCGCATTGTGACCAATAATCACATCATCTTCTACAACCATGCGGATATCTGGACTTTGATGGAGGGTACAGTTATCTTGAATAATGACCCGCTTACCAATCCTTGTGGGAGACACATCCCCACGAATGGAAGCCCCATACCAAATGCTTGTATAATCGCCGATCTTTACATCTCCCGTTATCACAGCTGTTTGAGCAATAAAAGCCGTTTCAGGTATTTCTGGATAAGTATCCTTAAATGGTAAAATCATAGAGTATTTTTCCTCCTTGGTTTATAAGGGTTCTACAGGGGTTATGTAGCACAATATTATCACATATACCCAGTTTGCTTCCCTCAAATTAAATTCCCTAATAGTATTGTATATGAGAGGCACCATGCTGTAAAACTTTCTTTTTTTTCCGAGAGGTTTTTGATAAGATAAGATTAAATAGTAAGTGCTTTTTCGTATACTTCACATAGATTTATCAATACGGCTAAAGGAGCGATTAATCCATGGCTTTAAATCGTGAAGATAGGGCGAGAATTGCCCAAGAAACCCTTGATATTGTAAATCAAGGTTTTTATTATAATCGAAAAGGCGAAAAAATCGATGTTTCCATGGATATTGAAAGCGCAAAGAAGTATGCTAAGCTTTATTGCGCGGAAAAACTTGAAACAATTGGTAGAAAGGCAAAGGAAAAATTATATGAAAAATCAAGCAATATTGAGCATCATGATTCGTTTGAGGCGAGCGGTCAAGATTTTTATCTTGAAGTCACCAATGAAACCACTCTTTCCGCTGCTAAAAGGTTGTATGATCAAGGATATGACGTGGTATGCTTAAACTTTGCTTCTGCTCGAAATCCGGGAGGAGGCTTTTTGAAAGGGAGCGATGCTCAAGAAGAAAGCTTGGCGCGTGCTTCTGCTTTGTATTCTACATTAAAGACGCAGCCAGAGTATTACCGAATTAATAAAGCCTGTGAATCCGCCCTTTATACAGATAATATGATATATTCTCCTGGTGTCCCGGTGTTTAGGGATGACAATGGTGCTTTGCAAGATCGACCCTATAAAATATCCTTCATTACAGCTCCGGCAGTAAATGCCGGGGTAGTGGAAAAAAAAGAACCAGAGAATATACCTTTCATTGGGGAAATCATGGAAAAAAGAATTCAATTAATATTGGCATTAGCTGCCTATCGGGGCCATAACGCTGTGGTGCTTGGTGCTTTTGGCTGTGGCGTGTTTAAAAACAATCCGGAAAATGTGGCAGGCTATTTTGCTGATTGCTTTTACGATAAGGCTGGAAACCCTTCCGGGTTTAGTTTTTTATTTTCTCACGTTACTTTTGCGGTGTTAGACCGCTCAAAGACAAAAAACACATATAGAATTTTTAGTCAAAAACTATCTAGGGGGTAATCCATGTCTCGCCGCAAATTAAAGTTAGATTTACACCCCATCTACAACAAAGGGGACCTTATCGATCAGTCACTTCATGAGACTTTTGATGAGGCAGAAGAAAAAAAGGCCAAAGAATTAGAAATTATTTGTGGAAAGGGCTCGGGACAATTAAAGAAAAGGGTGCTCAAATTTTTAAATCGCAAAGATATTAAAGAGCGATATCACCGGGTAAAAAAGGACCCCAAAAATTTTGGCCGGGTTTTTGTGTATTTCCGTTGGAAATAGCTGCAAATTTGAAGAAAGATATCCAAAAATCGGCTTAAAACCAACTTGTTTCTATTAGAGGTGATGTATCGATGGCAGACCTGTCACAGTTTATCTGTAATATTAAAAAAATATGGAATTACAGTGAAAGGCTTCCAGAAGATGCAGCTTCCTGGCAAGGAGTAAAAATTCTACATTTGAGCGATACTCCCACTGAAATATACGGCAGTTTGGAAAAAATGCTTCGTTGCTTTAAACCTGATTATGTAATTCACACAGGCGACTTGGCAGACGAAATAAAAATGGGCGATGAAATTGAGCAGTGTTGGCGCTACCAAAAACAAGTGAGAGATTTTTTCTTATGGTTAGATCAATGTACTGACAAATTATTTATCAGCCCGGGAAATCATGATTCGATAGATATGCTGCAGAGTATTGTAAAAGAAGAAAGGTTGAATGTAGAAATTGTTAACTGGGAAACTCCTGTTGAGATTGAAGGGAACGTATTTATTTGCGATCATTACCTGGAAAATGTGATCAAAAAATACCCTGTTGGCGATTGGTATTTGTATGGACATAATTACGATTGTCCGGAAAATGAGTACGATATTAATCGTTTTTTAAATGGTGTCGCGGCTGTAAACATACTTTTACTACCAGGGGTTAAGGTTTACCGATTGCCTTATCCTAGGGGAACAGACTACTATCGTAAATATGATAAGCCTTTTAAACTCTTATGAGTCAATCGTAGGTCTGCAGCAGTCAATTGAACGATTTGGAGGTTTTTGTATGCTATTTATTCGGCGTGGTCCGCTGATCATTTTTTTTGCTTCCGAGAATCCGAATGCGTTTAATCAAGTTTTACAGGAAAATAGCAGCTATCAAGGCTGCACCAGCAGTATTTCGTGTGCTTCAGAAAATTCTTTGAACTTAAAAGCGATCCTATGTGAAGCGATGGAAAAAGCGGGTGAAGCAGATACGATTGCAATTATTCATTATCCTCGGAAAAAAGATGCGTCGCTCCTATCTTGTGTAGAGCATGTATTAGCCATTTATGATACACCTACTAATCTATTGACGTATTTAATTAACCAGGGGCAGACCAAGTCTATTCAGCAGGTAACCCCGGGCCCTTCTATGTTAGTGGTAAGACTGCCCGGGGATGCTCAAAAGATTATAGACAGAATCCAAGAAATTTACGAAGCCGACAGGACTACCGTAGAAGGTGCGATTGCTGAAGGCACTCAAAAAGCCACCATGATTTTTTTCTCTGAACAATCTATTGACAGGGTGCTCACAAGAAATGATATTTTGGAAGAGGTTTTAGTCAGTTCGGCTTCTCCTTTGTCTATCTATCGTGATATAAGAAAAAATGCTATCCGATACTTTGCTGTGGGGCTCGATAAATCCAGTTGGTACGAATTAAAAATTAATATTTATGATGCCAATGAGCAGTATAAACTTCATTTAGAGCGCTTATACCTAGTTTTGACAGAGCTAGAAGCCGGTTTTGCGTTAGCGGAAGAATGGACTAGTGACCAGGCATTTGTGCTTTTTGCAGTGCCCGTTTACCAGGTAAAAGTTGTTTCTCTTATAGCGCCCGAGCAATTCAAGAAGATATTGATTGGGTTGGAATATGGTGACAGGGGTGAAAGGATTGTGGATATGGATCTGTATTACAGAAATCGAAAGATTGAGCGGAATCATTTGAAGGAAATGCGGCAATACAAAAAAGAAGAAAGTGGAAAAATTTGCAGGCAGGCACTTTTAGGTAAATTGTCTGCCAAAACCTCGGAAAGCCTAAAACAATTGGAATCCAATATAGGTCTTGATATTCACAGTAATAGGGAGGGGTCCGAGTAATGAATGCCTACGAAAAAAAGTTAGCTGAGTACATGAAAGAAAACAATGTCGGAGCGGAACATTTAATTTTTGAGCAAACCTGTCATTCAGTAAGCGAGGCTGCCAGTGCGGTTGGGGTTACTGCAGAAGATTTTATTAAAAGTATCTGTATGAACTCCAGTAAAGGAGATTTGATTGTGACGATTGTTAAAGGAGAGGATAGAGCTAGTCTTTCCAAGGTTAGGAAAGCCTTAAATATTAAACGCCCATGGACTTTATCTCCTGAAGAAATACTTGCCCAAACCGGTTACCCCGTAGGGGGAGTTCCTCCGTTTGGATATAACGCGACTTTTCTAATCGATGAACGCGTATTGCAGAAGGAAATTGTCTTTGGGGGTGGGGGATCTGAAAAGGCCTTGATTAAAATTTCTCCAGAAGAATTAAAAAGGGCTAATGAGGGAGCTGTAAAAAATATTAGAAAATGAGGTTTTTTTGAGCTATTACTAACAACACCGATTTAAGCAACACTTCAAAATGATAAAGAAACAGTGAAAAGATAATATGTTACAAAGATAATATGTTCCTATTGACAAGATACAAATTTAGACATATAATAACAGAAAAATATAGTAACTGGCGATGAAAAGGAAAGTACAGTTGTTCGCATGCCAGTAACAGAGAATACCTGCCCCGGCTGGAAACAGGTAGACTGGTTGACAACTGGAACACCCCCTTGGAGCTAAGAGTTGAAAGCAAATTTCTTATTTGCAAGTAAGCTCGCTTGGCCGACCGGCCTTAATGGTGCAAGAGAACCATTTGAAAAATGGTTAAATTGGGTGGAACCGCGAGATAAGCTCTCGTCCCTTTAGTTGGGGATGAGAGCTTTTTTAATTTAATAGATGAATTAAATTCACATGAAAGGGTGAAAAAAACATGTGGAAAGGGCTCATCGAGACCTATCAAAAATATTTACCGGTAAAACCGGATTTTTTAGATATCAGTTTACAAGAAGGCAATACGCCTTTAATTTTCGCACCTTCTCTTTCTGAAATGGTGGGAGCCGAAGTTTATCTTAAATATGAAGGGTTGAACCCTACGGCTTCATTTAAAGACAGGGGCATGGTGGTTGCTGCGACCCAGGCACTGCATGAAGGGTCGGAAGCTGTGATGTGTGCTTCTACTGGCAATACATCGGCTTCTGCAGCTGCCTATGCTGCTAGAAGCGGCCTCAGATGTGTTGTCCTTGTCCCTCATGGAAATATCGCTTATGGGAAACTATCTCAGGCTCTGATACATGGAGCTGAATTGGTGGCGATAGATGGGAACTTCGATTTAGCGCTGAATATTGTCAAGGAAATAACGGATGAATACCCGGTCACCTTAGTGAATTCATTAAATCCTTATCGATTAGAGGGTCAAAAAACAGCAGCTTTCGAAATTTGTGACCAACTGGAAACAGCTCCGGAATATTTGGCCATTCCTGTTGGCAATGCAGGCAATATCACTGCTTATTGGAAAGGGTTTACCGAGTACTATGCAGCTGGAGAAATAGATCAAACTCCTAAAATGATGGGTTTTCAGGCAGCAGGGGCTGCTCCCCTTGTCAATGGCGCGCCAGTAGAGGAACCCGAAACCCTGGCAACTGCCATTAGGATTGGGAATCCTGCCAGTTGGAGCGGTGCTGTGCAAGCCGCTAGCGATTCGGGAGGGAGTATCTCCTCGGTAACAGATAAAGAAATTATGGACGCTTATGCTCTAATGGCAAAAAAGGAAGGGGTTTTTGCAGAACCTGCCTCCGCAGCTTCCGTGGCCGGAGTTTTGAAATTAAGTCAAGCAAAGATTTTTCGATCTACGGATAAGATTGTTTGTGTCAATACTGGACACGGGTTGAAAGATCCAGATCGAGCCATTGAAGCGGTTCAATATCAAGAAAGAATTGTTTCTGCAGATAAAGAAAAAGTAATCCAGGCGATTTGGGGGGATAAACATGCGTAAAAGTACAAATGAAGTTATGGTAAAAATCCCTGCTACTTCCGCGAATCTTGGCCCAGGGTTTGATACCCTAGGCTTGGCATTAGATTTGTATAACTATGTAACCATAAGCTGGTCAAATAAATCTGAAATAGAAGTGAATGTGGAAGGATTCGGCCAGGAGCTTATGGATAACCAAGATGAGAATATGGTTTATCATGCTGCCAGAAAAGTCTTGAACCACTGTGGGGAAAATAATAAAGGCTTATACATTCGTCTGGAAAATAATATTCCTTTTTGTAGAGGACTGGGGAGCAGTGCCGCTGCCATTGTAGGAGGAGCCGTGGCGGCCAATCAACTGATTGGGGAGCCCATGGATAAAGAACAATTACTCGACCTAGTGTTTGATATTGAAGGACATCCAGACAATATTTTTCCGGCTATGTATGGAGGGCTTGTCGTCAGCAGCAATTGTGGTGATGAAAAAGCAGGAGAGCATAAATACATGTTCAAAAAAATTAATCTTCCCAGAGAGCTACAATTTTTGGCTGTAATACCAAAAGACCATCTCGATACTCAAATGGCCAGGCAAGCACTTCCCAAAATGGTTAAACATTCCGAGGCAGTTTATAATTTAGGACGGGTTTCATTATTGATTTTAGCTTTTCAAACGGCGGATTACAATCTCATGCATCATGCCATGAACGATTGCCTTCACGAGCAATACCGTGCCAAATTACTTCCGGGACTTTCAGAAGCACTGCATGAGCTCAGGGGATTTAGTATACCATCAGCCATAAGTGGTGCAGGCCCATCAGTTTTGGCCGTGGTTTCAAGTCGTGCCGAAGAGATAAAAAGGCAAATAGAAGATATTTTTAAACGCAAAGAATTGGAGTGTCATACCATATTTTTGCGTCCTGAAAACCAGGGTGCACAAATAATATACCAACATGAGGATAGGAAGCGGGCTTAAAAAAAGATATGCCTAGTCAATTACAGAAGACACAAATATACTTTTGACATATTATGAGTTTTTATATAAAATAACAATTGAACAAATAAACAAATAAACAAATGAACAAATATTAAAAGGAGGCCCCCTATTTGAAAAAAGGAGAGAAAAACCCCTCCGTGGAGAAAAAAACGCTTGATAAAAGTAAATCTGGCGACGTGCCGCGCACTACCTGTGAAGAGTTTAGCTTTGATCCAGAAGCGGTTGAAAAAGTAAAAAGGCATATGCTAGGCACAAAAGAAATTTCTGGCATGGCCGAGACTTTTAAAGTTTTAGCTGATCCGACCCGAATTAAGATCTTACATGCGCTAAAATGCAGTGAATTATGTGTATGTGATCTGGCTGTGGCTCTAAATATGAATACATCAGCTATTTCACATCAACTTAGGGTTTTAAAAGGTGCCAGGTTAGTTAAAAATCGAAGAGAGGGAAAATACATCTATTATTCTTTAGATGATCAGCACGTAGAAGTGCTTTTTGCTGAAACAAAAGAACATATACAGCATTTGTAGTACGTTATGGAGGAGGGGATGGTATGAAATATCACTTACAGGGGCTTGACTGCCAAGCTTGTGCGGCTAAGATAGAACAAAAATTAAAGACACTAGAGCATACGGAAGATATAAATTTTAACTGGGCAAAAATGACAGTGGAGATTGCCCCTGAAGATTTCCAAGTAGCGCAAGCAATCATTGATAAAATTGAACCCGGGGTGAAACTTGTTCCTCTAGATAATGATTTTAACGCAGACAAGAAAGAAAACAAAAAAAAGGATTTATCATATAAAGAATTGCAGCCTTCAATAGTCAGAGTGGTTGCTTCATTAATCATTTTGTTAATAATTTTGGGTTTTCAAATTATCTTGGATGGCTATGTATATTCGGGCCTCGAAGCTCTATTTTATTTGATTCCCTACTCACTTGCAGGATTTCCGGTGATCTGGGGAGCCTTTAAAAATTTATATCACGGGCAAGTATTTAATGAGAAATTTCTCATGACAGTGGCCACAGGTGGAGCTTTCGCCATTGGTGAATATCCGGAAGCGGTGGCTGTTATGTTGTTTTTCGCTGTGGGAGAATTAATGCAGAATATAGCGGTGGCGCGCTCAAAAAACTCAATCAATGCCCTTTTAGATTTGAAACCTGAGACGGCTACTGTGGTATCTGAGAAGAAAAGATATGTAAAAAATGCCGATGAAGTTGAGCCGGGTGAAGTCATCGAGGTCAAACCCGGAGAAAGGGTTCCATTGGATGGCAGTGTGCTTTGGGGTACTTCTTATGTGGATACGTCTGCGCTAACTGGCGAAAACGTGCCCAAAAAAGTTGACCCGGAAGAAGAGATTTTAGCAGGTTCTATTAACCAAGATGGCTTACTGCGATTGAAAGTGGATAAAAACCTGGAAAATTCAGCAGTGGCTAAAATACTTGACCTGGTTGAAAAAGCTTCCTCTAGAAAAGCTCCTACTGAAAGATTTATAACGGAATTTGCTGGTTGGTATACTCCGATAGTTGTGGGGCTAGCCGTCATATTGGCAGTTTTCCCCCCCATTTTCTTGCCGGGGGCGGACTTCTCTGACTGGGTCTACCGGGCCTTGATTCTCTTAGTGATTTCATGTCCCTGCGCCTTAGTACTGTCCATTCCACTCAGTTATTTTGGCGGCATAGGTGCAGCGTCAAAAAAAGGTATCCTTATCAAAGGCGCTAATTTTATAGATGCCATGGTAAAACTTCATACAGTGGTTTTAGACAAAACAGGCACTTTGACGAAAGGCGTCTTTAAAGTGGATGAAATTTTTCCATATAATGGCTACGACAAAAAACAAATTTTGGAATATGCGCTGGCGGCAGAAGAAAATTCTAACCATCCTATTGCACGATCGATTCGAGAAAAAGCGGCAGAAGCGCTCGGAAGTTGTATTCACACTTCGAGCGGCGTAGCTGATCACCAGGAAATAAAAGGACTTGGGACAAAAACGGCATTAAATAATGGGAATAAAGTGCTTATAGGCAACAAAAAACTATTGCACCAGGAGGGGGTAAGACTCCCCCACTTCGTGGCACAAGAAAAAAACAATGGCAAATCAATGCCTGGCACAAAAATACATTTGGCAGTTAACGGAGAATATGCAGGCAGGATCTCTATAACTGACGAAATTAAACCGAAAGCTACAACGTTGGTCAAAACATTAAAATTCCTAGGAGTTAAACGAGTGATAATGCTTACTGGAGATGATCAAAAAGCTGCATCCGCCCTAGCGGAAGAGTTGAATATTGATGAATATTATGCCAGTTTACTCCCCCAAGACAAGCTGGCGCTTGTAGAAAGATTCCACATGAATTTAAGCGATCGGGAGGAAAAGCTTGCTTATGTGGGTGATGGGATTAATGATGCGCCTGTTATTACCAGGGCGGATGTAGGCATGGCAATGGGAGCTTTAGGCTCAGATGCTGCAATAGAAGCTGCTGACGTGGTGTTTATGGATGATAATTTAGAAAAAATATCGAATAGCATTCAGTTATCAAAACGAACTCGGAAGATCGTGCTACAAAACATTGTTTTTGCCCTGGGCGTAAAAGGGTTATTCATGATCATGGCGGCTATAGGAATGACCAGTATGTGGGCCGCGGTGTTTGCTGATGTGGGTGTGACATTGATAGCTGTGATCAATGCAACACGAATACTGTATTTTGGCTATTAAATTAAATACAAGGGAAGCAAATTGAATGTGTGTTGAAAACTTGAGCGAATATTTCTTTGCGCAAGATCATACCAGCGGACCGATTTTGGAAAAGCTGCGTTCACTGTCTGACCGAACGCAGTGAGGGCGTTTTAACGCAGCCCAAAATCGGGAGCATGGTTACAGCCAGCTCAGCAAAGCCATGAGCGAAAGTATTGTAAGACCAAATACGGAATTATCCTGATTTAATTTGATAACCATATACTGTATTATTCTCCGGAGCAAGGTGATATGAAGGGGAGCAGACAAAAAAGTTAAAGCTATTGTAATACAAAGGAACTTTGTTATAATTACAAATATATGTAAACCAACTCAGGAGAATTATCAATAATGGCAAGAAAGTAGGTTTATCATGCATTTAAATATTAAAAAAGTGGATGTGAGTAAATTTATTGCCATGCTAGCAACACTTATTTTATTTTTTTCTATTGTAAGTGCAGCTTTTAGTTATGCTAGCATAAAAGCATTAGATGAAGAGTTTCTACTAGAAACAATGGATGGAACAGACTTTTATCGTCGGGCCGACGAACTTTTCATCAAAGAACATTTCAATAATTGGGAAAGCATGCCAAGCGGCCAAAGGACAATAAATTTTTTAATATCGGAAATCAATCGTGCCAGGATCTTACGAGAAAATGCGGAGAATTTTGTTCCTGAAGTGGTGGAATATGTTTCCGGCGAAGATGAGCGCATCGATATTACTGTGAGCATGGAAGCGCTTGAAGAAGAATTAAAAGAAACATTGGGTGAATTTGATACATTTATGAAAATTCTAGATATAGAAATTCCTAGGGAAGCAGAGATCTTAAGAAATTTACCTCAAAACATGCAGGAAAATTTACATGAAGTGATAAAGCTTAATTTAATCGATCATATTCGCTTACCCGGGAAGATTCCTCTCGATTACTTGCTGGTGGAAATTGACCTGGAAAAGTATTTGGAGGATGCCCGGAATTATTACCAGCAGGTAGACATCATTTTAATAATTTCTATGGCTTTAAGTGTTTTTTTATGTATTCTTTTGTTTGTTTGGAGGAGGGATCAGGGACTTATTTGGGCCAGCTTTGCTTTATTGTTAAGTGGGGGCATGGTGGTTAGCTCTGCTGTACAAAGAGAAATGACTGCACTGATTTTTCAACGGCTCACCCCCTCAGAACTTGCCTTGGCGGGAGACTTTGTGGTTGCTGCTATGAAGCAGGTGGATTATATTGGTTATGCCCTATTAAGTCTAGGTGGCATCGGATTTTTGGGGGGGTTTATTTATCGCTTCTACCGCTCACTATAAATGGCATTTTTTGTAGTACCGTTTCACAATATTGGCGAAATCACCAACAGCAAGAAGTTCTTTGTAAACCCAGGCCATTAAAGGAAAAAGGATAGGGATTAATAAAAACTTAACCGGAGATGAGGTATAGGATGGCGCGGCGCTAGCCGGCATGTGTGTTTGTGGAATAGATTCAGATATTTAAGAATAGCACCAACGCCTAAGCTTTTGACGGTATTTTTTCACAGTTGGCGAGTTTGCATTACCACGTTTTTCCATCAAGGTGTTGAATCGCAAGGATTTTTCATTTTTTTGCTTTAACATCTTTTGTTTTTCCTCTGGCGAAGAGCACCTATCAATTAAATCGTCCAGGTGGACGATTTCTTTTTTGAGTTCCATTTCTTCCGGTAGGTAACCTGCATTTTTTAGCATCAAATAGCCTGCCCTCAATTCTTCGGGGACTTGGGAAAGATCATCTAACTGCAAAGGTTTTCCTTTGCCATCCAGGCAATCAAATTGTCCTTCTTCCTTTGCTTTTTTTATTTTTTTATCACATAGCTCTTCAATAAATCTCACAGTGCCTCCCGCCTCCTGTTTCAAAAGTAATTAATCATAAGCTCTCAACTTTTTTGACACAGCCCTATCCCCTAGGAGCCATAAAGATGCAAAATATATAAAATGACTGATATCAGCAAAAAAGCTGGTGGCAAATAGTTGGGCAACACAATTAAAAAGATCGCTCCTGGAAACGTCCACTAAGGATATTTATAGTGATTATAACATTCTCCAGCAGCAGCATGAAATCCTTATTTTCTTTGTTCTTGGTTTATTTATCCTTAGATTTTATCACAGGTCCAAAATCGGTTGGTTAGTTTCACTTTAAAATTAACAGGTGTCTAACATACGAGGAAAAATTCATGTCACAGACTGGGTTTAGAAAGTGTTTGGATAAATTGACCTATCATAAATATTGAGTAAGGGCACTCGAAGGACTATTTTTGTGCACTAATAGTATTTGTACATTAATAACAACTGTTGAACTAGCAGGTCTGGATTACTTTGGATTAGAAATGAATTTATTAGATAGAATATTGTATGATATAATTAATAAAATAAAAAGAGATTTTAAGTTGTGCAAGTTAGCGTTACTTTAATCCGCTGGAATCTTTTCTTCTTTTAAAATAAGCTTTTTGGAGAAGCTCTTCCCTAGTACACTGATCAAAGATGGATAATTGATGGCGTTCCGGGAAGTATTTATTTAAAAGCAATTCTTCAAGCTCTAAGTGGCAGAGCAAATTGCTGTTCGGGAGGATATGGACGACCTGAATATTATTATCCATTAAACTGGGGGCCACCAGAAAAGCCCGATGGCATTTGGAGGGGTCCCCTTCACTACACAGAATGGTTGTATTATAATCTGAATAATTTGCTTTTTCCAATTGTATGTGGTGGATTAGCTCATGAATACCGCTTGTCCACTCGTCTGGAGGAACGCGTTTGAAGCCTCCTAGCTTTTTACCCAAAAAGACATATATTATGCCTTGGTGATGAAGCATTTTTTGCAAAGACTTTTTTTGATATTGAGGAGCGAAAGAGCTGTAAGGCTTTCTGCGGATATCCACTACTTTTTGAATATTGTGATCTTTCAAGTGCTTTAAAAATGCATCAATGGGATGGTTTGAATGACCAATGGTGTAACATATCGGTTTTTGCATCATATTTATTCCTCCAGGCCAAAATGAATAAGTCAAGTGGTATTAGCTTTAATATTTTTTGTGTATCATGTTGCTCCGAAAAAGATAGAAATATTCCGTGAACTTTGTGTGATGCCTTTGGCGCTACATTACTCTTGAGTTTGTTTTCCTGCTCCAACTTAAAATTCAGGCTAGCAATATTTCACCTTTAAACAATTCATAATAGACAGGCGTTAATAATACGAGATTATCACATCCTAACGGGACATGGCAAATCCAGTCGATAGAATTAAAATTCGTTAAGCTCTTGTCTATTTATAATTGCTGTCAAAAATTTTTCTTCCTTGGAGGCCCGATGATGTCAAAACAGATAACGAGCTTGGCTTTATTTGCGAATGGTTATTATGGTGAGGCAACTTTTTACCGCCAAGAAATTAAAAGAAATGACTATATTATTGCGGTGGATGGAGGCGCTAATTTCTTATTTGAACTAGAGGTTATCCCTGATGAAATTCTTGGTGATTTCGACTCCATCAAACCCGAGGTATACAAGGACTATGAGAAAAAACCCGTGAAGATTCAGCGCCATCCCAGGGAAAAGGATGAGTCAGATCTAGAACTAGCATTAATCAGAGCTGTGGAACTAAAACCTGCTGGGATTAACATTTATGGCGCTCTGGGTAAAAGAGTGGATCATTTGATTTCTAATATTATGGTATTAATTATGCCGAGGAAAAAAGGAATACCCGCAGTACTAAAAGATGAAAATCATGAAATTACCATTATTGACTCCCATTATAAATTTGAAGGGAAGCAGGGGGACTACCTTTCTTTGTTTCCTTTAACCCATGAAGCCAAAGGGATTGTAACCTCGGGTTTAAAATACCAACTGCAAGGAGAATCTTTATTATTGGGGCCTTCGCGGGGGTTGAGCAATGAATTTACCGGGCGATCGGCTGAAATAACCTTGGACCAAGGTTATTTAGTAGCCATTAAAACAAAAAGAAATTAGGAGTTGGGATTAATGGCAAAGAAAATTGAGTTGCTGGGTCTGGAAAGCATCCCCAACGTGAACCCCGGGGACAGTTTGGTGGACTATATTATCCAAGCTTTACACCGGGAAAATGTAAAATTGGATACGGGGGATATTTTGGTGATAAGCAGTAAGGTGGTCTCAAAAGCTGAGGGCAGGATTGTAGACTTGGAAGATATAAAACCTGGTAAAGCAGCTAAAGCCATAGCAAAGCTTACGGGCAAGGACTCTCGTAGAGTGCAAGTAATTAAGGAAGAGTCGAGTAAAATAGTGGGTTATTTATCTTTAGAAAAATTATCTAAAAACCGGGATTTTATCAAATCTTATTTTGGCGAAGATGATGTAGAAAAAATATTGGCTTTGAACGAAGCTGTTCTCTTTTCAGTTATGCCAGGTGGACAGATCATGACCGATGCAGGCACTGATTTCTCTAATGTGGAAGGCAAAAATATGATGTCATTGCTCCCCAAAGACCCGATGCAAAGCGCGGGAAATCTTCGAAAAGAAATAGAAAAGAAGCAGGAAAATTCAATTGGTGTGGTTATTTCTGATACGGAAATTAGAGCTTTAAGACAAGGAACAACGGACATTGCTTTGGGTTATGATGGCGTGGTACCTATGATGAAAGAATTCGGGGAAGAAGACCTTTTTGGCAGTCCAACTTTTGGGGGAATCGACGCCATTGCTGATCAAATGGCCAGCAGTGCATCTTTGCTGATGGGGCAGTGCGCAGAAAAGATTCCTGTAGTGATTCTCAAAGGGTTAGATAGGTTTTTTGATCCTGAAAATTTAATGAAAGAGGAAACCGCTTTACCGTTTCATTTAATGGCAAGTTTTATGAAAGATGTTATTATTTCTCGATTCAAACTGTCTCTGTACACACGCTTCGGTTAACAGCTGGGTTTTAAACCAGGGGCACATATAGATAGTTTTAAGAAAAATAAATTTAATGACCATAGATGTGTTGTTGAATGATATAATAAATTAGTATAATAAATTAGTACATTAAATCACACGTTTCTTTTTGTTAAATTAAGAACAAACTGTTAATTTATTTATATTTAAAACCGATTAGGGGGGTATATTATGACGTTTAAAGTGACCGATACCACATTGAGAGATGCTCACCAATCGCTGTATGCAACGAGAACAACCACCAAAGATATGATCCCCATTTTAGAAAGCATAGATCAGGTGGGGTATCATTCCCTGGAAATGTGGGGTGGAGCCACCTTCGATTCGTGCATGCGCTATTTGGATGAAGACCCGTGGGAGAGACTAAAAACCATTAGAAAACATGTTAAAAACACGAAATTGCAGATGCTTTTAAGAGGTCAAAATATTGTAGGGTATAAAAATTATCCGGATGATGTGCTGGAATTATTTATCAAACGCGCTGTAGTAAATGGTTTGGACATAATACGGATATTTGATGCGCTCAATGACATTCGCAATATGGAAAAAGCGATCCAAGTTACGAAGCAGGAAGGGGCGCATGCCCAGGGCACTATATCCTATACCATCAGTCCCGTGCACACAATAGAAACGTTTGTGGATATTGCTCAGGAATTGGAAGAAAGAGGGTGTGATTCGATTTGCATCAAGGATATGGCAGGGCTTTTGGCGCCGTACAACGGCTATGAGCTGGTCAGGCGGCTTAAAGAAGAAACGAAAGTGCCCATCCAACTGCACAGCCACTGTACAAGTGGTATGGCCACCACCACTTATATTAAAGCCATAGAAGCCGGGGTTGATGTGATTGACACCGCAATTTCTCCTTTTGCCTTGGGCACCTCACAGCCACCGATAGAATCTATTGTGGCCATGCTGCAAGGCACGGAAAATGAAATAAAATTGAATAAAGACGCGATGGACGAACAGACGGAGTATTTCAAGGGGATCAAGGGCAAATATGAGAAATATTCAAAACTCAAGGTTAGCGTGGATGCCAATGTCTTGAGTTACCAACTGCCTGGGGGGATGATTTCTAACTTGACTTCTCAGCTATCTGAAGCCAATGCGCTGGACAAATATGACGAGGTGTTGAAAGAAATCCCCCGTGTTCGAGAAGAGCTGGGCTTTCCACCTTTGGTAACACCCACCAGTCAAATTGTTGGCACCCAGGCGGTATTCAACGTGCTGACCGGGGAAAGATATAAAATGATCACTGAAGAGGTGAAAAATTATCTGGCGGGGCAGTACGGCAAACCGATTAAGGAAGTGGACCCTGATCTAAAAAAGCAAGCATTGAAGGGTAGGGAAGAGATAACCGATCGACCGGCCAATCACCTGGAACCGCAGCTGGAAAAAGCCCGGGAAGAGATAAAAGATCTGGCTGAAACGGAAGAAGATGTACTTTCTTACTGTCTCTTTCCTTCCGTGGCAAAAGATTTCCTGAAGCGCCGCAAGGCAGGAGAGTTGAGGGATTTTGAAGAAAAAGAAGCGGAAGCAGAAACTGAGGCGTGTAAAAAGAAAGCCGAAAAATCAGAGGGACAATCTTCGGCTGAAGTGGCGGCGACAGATAACAATCAACCTGCGGCCGGAAACAATAGTACTGCTGATATTGGACCCACCACTCGAAAAAGACTTCGGGTGACCGTGGAAGGGAA
>CAZARY010000002.1:0-31783 GCA_964487675.1 uncultured Clostridia bacterium
AAAGACGACTTTGATTATCAGCTGTTAGGATACTGCGTTCCCAAGAAAATTTCTCACGGCATTCCGGTATTTACCGGATTTCCTCAAAATCCAACTCCGGAAGGGTTGATGAATTTAGGCGCGCAGCTGAACACCGCCGGCGCCGTATCAATCTTTCACATTGTGGGCGTGACCCCGGAAGCTGGGACTATGGACGAAGCGTTCCAGGGCCATGAACCGGATGCCAGGGTAAAAGTAACCCGTGACGATCTGGAGCAAGTCCGGGAAGAGATTTCTTTGGAAGGCGGCAAAATAGATTTTGCCTTGTTTGGCTGCCCTCATTTAACCATTGAACAGGTGAGGGACATCGCCCAAAGGCTGGAAGGTAAAGCATTAACTGCGGAACTGTGGGTATGCACTTCATCTCTAACCAAGGAACTCGCTCGGCGCATGGGCTACTTGGAAACAATCAATCAGGCTGGCGGCCATATTGTGGAAGATACCTGCATTGACCAACCTTGCTGGCATCATCTCTACGGCAAAAAAGGCGTCACGGATTCCCCAAAATGCGCCTATTATACCGAGCGTCGCAATATGGAGTTCGTGATTCGAAGCATTCCCGAGTGTGTTGACGCTGCTTTGAAGGGGGAGGTGGACTAATATGAATAAATCGGATACAAGAAATGGAAAGGTCAAAGAATTTAGCTGCCACAAGATTTCCAAGGGCAAGGCAGAAGGCGAGGCCTTAATCTCCAAGGATGATATCAATTTTTACCTGGTAGAGCCGGCATCGGGTGATGTCATTGAAAGAAATCACGATTTGAACGGCGAATGCGTAGCAGGAAAGGTGCTCATCTTTCCCAGTGGCAAAGGCAGCTCCGTAGTACAGGCTGACGGGATGTACCAGCTGGCCATGCAGGGCACCCAACCGGCGGCATTGATCATTCAACATCCGGATACCGTGTTGGTGGCCAGTTCCATTATCATGGAAATGCCCATGGTAGACCGGCTAGGAGATGATTTTTACCAGTTTGTGGAAGATGGCGATTATTTGGAGCTCGATGCCGATGCGGGCGTGATCCGGGTGACCAAGCAGGGAAATTAAGCCTGTTTTTATGTTTTTACGAGGGTTTGATGACCGGAGGCAAAGCCGTTAACTAGGTTTTTATCGGTGTGTCGCCTTAAAGTTTGTATTTTGGCAACAAAGTGAGAGGATAGGGGGCAGTTGTATTGGGGTAAAATGAGGTAAACGAAGAACGGAAACATTTTGAAAAGGGGGGATGCGCGCTAAAATAGACGCAAGATGCTGCGAGCTTTGAATTAAATGAAATGATTGTGCTACTTATTTCACTGGTTTCAGGTTTTACTTGAGCTGCTCTGGAGCTGCTGATTAATTTGCTTCCACTGCAGATGTTCAAAGGGAGTTTGTGGCATTTGATTTTTGGAGCAAGCCACAAACCATCATGCTAGATACCAAAGGAGGGAAAACCTATGAGAATCGCAATATTGATTCTGTATTTGGCTGTTATTATGGGAATTGGTTATTATGCTTCGCGTTTAATTAAAAATTCGGATGACTTCTTACTAGCCGGTCGGCGGCTTGGACTCTTTGCTGCAGCGGCTACCCTGGCAGCTACCCATTTCGGCGGTGGCTATGTCATGGGAGTTGGTGAAGACGGCTTTAGCGTCGGTTTGTCAGGACTTACTTATGCTGTGGGAACCGGCTTGGGTTTGATTGCCCTGGGGCTGGTGGCGGCAAAACCGTTGAGAAAACTAGGACTTTATACAATTACTGATTACTTGGAATTGAGATATCAAAGCAAAGTTGTTCGGGTTCTAGGAGCCCTGCTTTCTCTGGTGGCCATAGTCGGGATTGTGGCTGCCCAGGTGGGCGCCACCAGTGGGGCTTTGGCGATCATCGACGTGGATGCTACCACAGGCGCCATTATAGCAACCATTCTATTTGTCGCTTATACAGCTTTTGCCGGGATGTGGGGCGTAACCATGACTGACGCGCTTCAAATTATCATTATCTTTATTGGCCTTCCTATTTCGGCCTTGTTGGGTATGCAGGCCGTTGGCGGTTGGGAAGGTATGCAGCAGGCTGTGGCCGGTATGGACCTGGAAGTATCCACCGAAGCATATTTTAGCTTAACCGGCATCGGCGTGCCTGCCATGATTGGTATTGTCACGCCAGTGATCATGTATGACTTAATTGGGCAGGATTTTTACCAGCGCCTGTTTTCTGCTAAAGACAGCACGACTTCCCGCAATGCGGCGGTTTTAGCTGGTGTAGTACTGGTAGCTTTTGGCGTATTTCCTGCATTGTCCGGTATGGCAGCAAGGGCTAAGTTTGGCGATATTGATCCCACGTCTGCCATTCCTCAACTGGTTACCGAGGTACTGCCTTTAGGGATTGGCACCCTGGTGGTTGCCGCGATCATTGCTGCCGTGATGTCCACCGCGGATTCCCTGTTGATTGCCGGCACATCCCATTTAACAAATGATTTTTACCGCCACATCTTTAATCCGGGCAAAAAAATGCAAAGCAAGCAGATGCTTTACATTTCCAGGGTGGGGACCATTGTATTGGGTATTTTGGCCCTGGGGATGCACCTGGCAATTCCCGGGATTATCAGCTTGTTAATATTTTCTTATACCATGTACGCAAGCGGCGTGTTTATTCCCGTTGTAGCAGGAATCTTCTGGAAGCGTGGAAACGCCCAGGGGGCCATCGCCGGCATTATCGCTGGTGGTGTTGTCGGTTTGCTGGGCGAGTTAGGCTTTATAGATTTTGGTGCGGTGCCTTCAATCGGCGCTGGAGGGATTGCTTCTTTGATCGCTTATGTGGCAGTTTCTTTGGCCACACCTCCACCCAAACCACCGAAAGAAACATTGCACCAGGGCTAATTTAGTACTAGGATTAAGGTAATACCAGCGCTAAGATAGATTGAGATGGCATGAGGTAGACATAAAGCAGGATAAGGCAAAGCAAAGCAGGATAAGGCAGGATGAGCTAGATCAAAGTTGAAGGAGACGCCAGGCAATGGATTTTGCCCCAAGCGTTTTAACAGTAACAGACCCCCTAGACCTCACGGCCTTTAAAAAATAGCAGATGGGGATACTCCTAAAATACGCTTAGCCTTTGGCAAACCAAAAAAGAGCTGTTGCACCGGGTAAAAAAATAATAGCAGTACTCCGGCAGCAGCTCTTTTTTCTTTACGCTTGTATGCGTTTTTGAGTTTGAGAAGGTCGGCACGCATTCTCATGACTTTAGTCATGGAGAAGTTCAGATTTGCTTAAAGAGTTGAGACCGTGTTTTAAGCTTGGATTGAATTATAGTATTAGATTTAAAAATTTGTTTAAGATAAAATAAGAAAAAACAAGGATAAATTTATATATGGAAACTCAGTCAATCATAAATTAGGAATGCAGCGGGCAAAATGGAGGGAAGCCAAGTAGTTATTTTTAAAAAAGGAGGTTGTCAGCATGGGAAGACAAGCAAGAGAAATCAGGGCCCCGCGGGGCACCGAGCTGACCTGTAAAGGCTGGCAGCAAGAAGCACCGATGCGGATGCTCATGAATAACCTGGACCCGGAAGTGGCGGAAAAGCCCGAGGAATTGGTGGTTTATGGCGGCAGCGGCAAAGCAGCCAGAAACTGGGAGGCTTTTGATGCCCTGGTAAAGGCCCTGCAGGAGCTGGAAGAAGATGAAACTTTGCTGGTGCAATCCGGTAAGCCGGTGGGGGTCTTCAAGACGCACAGTCAGGCCCCTAGGGTGCTGTTGGCCAACTCTTTGTTGGTGCCTGCGTGGGCAAACTGGGATTATTTTCGAGAGCTTGAGAAACAGGGATTGATTATGTTTGGCCAGATGACGGCCGGTAGTTGGATCTATATCGGCACCCAGGGCATTTTGCAGGGGACGTATGAAACGTTTGGAGCAGCAGGCCAAAAGCATTATCAGTCTGACCTTGCCGGTAAATTTGTACTCACGGCTGGCCTGGGCGGTATGGGAGGTGCCCAACCTTTAGCCGTTACCATGAATGGTGGGGCCGTGCTGTGTGTAGAAGTGGACAAGGAAAGAATTGAACGCCGCATAGAGCACAGGTATTTAGATGAGATGGCTGAAAACTTGGAGGATGCTTTAAAAAGAATCGATGAAGCCAAAGCAGCTGAAAAGCCGCTGTCAGTAGGCCTTTTGGGTAATGCCGCTGAAGTTTATCCTGAACTGGTGAAGCGGGGTAGGATCCCAGATATGGTGACCGATCAGACGTCGGCTCATGATACCTTGAATGGCTATGTGCCGCACGGCCTGGACTACCAAGAGGCTTTAAAATTACGTGAGCGTGACCCTGACAGATATATGCATATGTCCAAAAAGAGCATTGTCCAACATGTAGAGGCTATGTTAGAGATGCAAAAGCAGGGAGCGGTCGTATTTGATTATGGAAACAACATTCGCCAGCAGGCCTATTCCGAAGGGCTGGAAAATGCGTTTGATTTTCCTGGATTTGTACCCGCTTACATTCGGCCGCAGTTCTGTGAAGGGAAAGGCCCCTTCCGCTGGGTGGCCCTGTCAGGGGATCCCCAGGATATATACCGCACGGATCAGCTGATTATGGAAGAGTTCTCTGACAATGAGCACTTAACCCGGTGGATCAAAATGGCCGGCGAACAGGTCAGTTTTCAAGGCTTACCTTCCCGAATCTGCTGGCTTGGTTACGGTGAACGGGCCCGGTTTGGTAAATTGATTAATGATTTAGTGGCCAAAGGGGACATCACGGCGCCCATTGTTATCGGAAGGGATCACCTGGACTGTGGTTCTGTGGCTTCGCCGAACCGGGAAACGGAAGGCATGCAGGATGGCAGCGATGCCATTGCCGATTGGCCGATCTTGAATGCGTTGATTAATACGGCGGCCGGCGCAAGTTGGGTATCGGTCCACCACGGCGGCGGTGTAGGGATTGGCTACTCTCTCCACGCCGGTATGGTGGTGGTAGCCGATGGTACAAAAGAGGCGGAAGAACGTCTGGAACGCGTCCTTACTTCTGATCCTGGCATGGGGGTAGTGCGCCATGTGGACGCTGGATATGAGATTGCCGAGCAAACTGCTAGGGAAAAAGGCGTCAACATTCCCATGTGGAAGATGAAATAAGGTTCAAAGCGCCTTTAAAAGCTGTTTAAAGCACTTTACTATATATAGGAGGGATAGACTATGACTAAGCTCATAGACATGCAGGTAAAAGAATTTATGGACACCTTGGCCAGCAAGGAACCGACGCCTGGGGGCGGAAGTGCCAGTGCTCTGGCTGGGGGTATGGCTGCGTCCCTGGGTATTATGGTAGGCAATCTGACAATTGGGCGTAAACGTTATCGTAATTTGAGCGAAGACGACCAGAATGAGCTGGATGATAAGTACGAAAAGCTGCAGGCTGCCAAACGAAAACTGGAAGGATTGGTGGATAAAGATAAAGAAGCCTTTGATCAGCTTATGGCGGCATTTAAAATGCCCAAAGAAACAGATACGGAAAAGGAGCAGCGCAAAAGAGCCATTCAAGAAGGGACTCAGAGGGCCCTGGACGTGCCCCTGGAAACAGCACAAGAATGTTTAGAAGTTCTGCATTATTTGGAAGTGTTTGCCCGGAATGGAAACCCCAACGCTATTACGGATGTCGGTGTGGGAGCGCTCATGGCGCAGACGGCTATGGAGGGTGCCCTATACAATGTGGAGATTAATTTAATGGACGTAGCAGATGAATCCTACAAAAAGGAACTTCGGCAGCAAAAGGAGAAAATGCAGGTTGAGGGCAACGAACTCAAAGAAAAGATTGAAAGCCTGGTGTATGAGAGAATGTAGTCCCTTGCTAGCAGCTCATGATTATTGTGAGCTTGCAGAGCTCTCCATATAATAACAATATAATAATAACAGTTGAGTAGAACAATCCATACACAAAAAAAGGCAGAGGAGGGGTTAAACGATGGCACTGGTTGAATGTGTTCCCAATTACAGTGAGGGAAGGAACCAGGACGTTATTGACAAGATCACGGCTCCTTTTAAAGACCGAGATGACATCAAGCTTTTGGATATTTCGCCGGATGAGGACCACAACCGCACGGTGTTGACCATGGTCGGGGAACCGGACGCTGTGGCTGAAGCTGTGTTTGAATCCGCAAAAACGGCTATGGAAGAAATTGATATGCGCCAACATGAAGGAGAGCATCCCCGCATGGGGGCGACGGATGTGATTCCGGTGACCCCGGTGAAGGACATTACCATGGAAGAGTGCGTAGAACTTTCCCGAAAAATCGCGGAGCGCATAGGGCAAGAGTTGGAAATCCCCGTTTTCATGTATGAAGATTCAGCCACCGTCAAGGCGCGGAAAAACCTGGCAAAAGTCAGAAAAGGCGAATATGAAGGGGTGAAAAAGCGCATTAATGAAGAAGGTGAACAGCCTGACTACGGACCGGCCAAAATGCATGAAACCGCCGGCGCTGTAGCAGTAGGCGCGCGTAAACCGCTTGTGGCCTACAACGTCAATCTCAATACTTCCGATGTGGATATTGCCAAGAAAATCGCCAAGAATATCCGCCAGCGAAGCGGTGGCCTGAAAAACGTAAAAGCCCTAGGGATTTACTTGGAGGACAGGAATGTGGCCCAGGTGACCATGAACCTGGTGGACGTAGAACAGACGCCTATTTACCGTGTGCAAGAACTGATAAAGATTGAAGCGGCCCGTTATGGGGTGCAAATTACGGATTGCGAAATTGTAGGGTTGACGCCAATGGAAGCCCTATTGGATGTGGCCCGCTATTACCTGCAGTTGGACGGCTTTGAGTCAGACCAGGTATTGGAAAAGAACTTGATTGAATAACATAGCCGGAGCGGTTTTGTGAGTGGCCCGGGAGCATATGCGGGGGCATTTACGAGAAAATCAAGCAGAAAGCCCACCGCTTTTGCTGAGGCGTATATCAAAAATTTATACACAGCATTGAGGAAAATTGAGTTTACTTGTGGAGTTAAGTTGATTTAACGCAAGCCCGACTAAAAGGCACAAGTAGAAAATAAGGCAAAGAAAATAAGACAAAAGGAACAAGAAAGGAAGCCGAGCTCACAGTGAGCTCACAGGGGGTGAATTGACATGCGGACAGAGGCAGATTTGGTGGTGGTGAACGCGGCAGAGCTGGTGACAGCAGGTGGGAACAGCCACAAGCCCAAAGTGGGGGATGAACTGTCTGATGCCGGTGTAGTTCCGGGTGGTGCGGTGGCTGTCCAGGACCAAGAGATTATAGCTGTGGGAAAGACCCGGGAGGTAGTAGCACAAGTAGAGGTGACCCCGGATACGGAAGTGATTGATGCCCGGGGGAAAACAGTGATGCCCGGGTTTGTGGATCCGCATACCCATATCATCTTTGGCGCCAGCCGGGAAAAAGAACTGGATCAGCGCTTAAGAGGTGCTTCCTATTTAGATATTTTAAAGGCCGGTGGTGGCATCCTGGGTACGGTGGAATCCACCCGGAACACCTCGGAAGAGACTTTGTATTACGATGGCATGAAGCGGCTCAACACCTTTGTTCGGGAAGGTGTGACCACCGTAGAATCCAAAAGTGGCTACGGGTTGGATACTGAAACGGAACTGCGCCAGCTTAGAGTTTCTAGAGATCTCGACCGGGTGCACCCCGTGGATGTGGTGAATACTTTTCTAGGGGCCCACGCTGTTCCCCAGGCATACAAAGAAAAGTCCGATGAATTTGTGGATTTGGTTTTAGAAGAAATGCTCCCCAGGGTGGTAGATGAAAACCTGGCAGAGTTCTGTGATATTTTCTGTGAAGAAGGGGTCTTTAGTGTGGAACAGTCCCGCCGAGTATTAACAGCGGCTAAAGAAAAAGGCCTCATGCCTAAGATCCATGCGGACGAGATCAATCCCCTGGGCGGTGCTGAACTGGCAGCCGAAGTGGGCGCTATCTCCGCTGATCACCTGGGAGAGGCCACAGATGAAGGCATCAAGCGCATGGCCGAAGCCGGTGTGGTAGCGGTCTTATTGCCCGGGACACTGTTTTTCCTGATGAAAGATGAATACGCACGGGGCCGAAAGATGATCGAGGAAGGCGTGCCAGTGGCCTTGTCCACGGACAGGAATCCGGGCTCTTCTCCTACCGAATCCATGAGCTTAATCTTGACCCTGGCTTGTTTAAAAATGAATCTATTCCCGGCTGAAGCCATTAATGCGGCTACCATTAATGCAGCGCACGCGATTAACCGGGGACATCGCCTGGGAAGTTTGGAGCAAGGCAAGCAGGCAGACATAGTTATTTACGATATGCCGAACCATGAATACCTTCCCTATCATTACGGGGTAACCCACGTGGAGCAGGTGATCAAAAAAGGTACCGTGATATGGGAGAAAGACGAAGGATGGTACTGGTAATCGGGCCCTCGGACCTATGTGGCTCAGCGCGCGGCTTGTTTTATGAATGCCATGGTTGCAATTGACATTGAACTTGATATAGAAGCGTATGGAAGTGTATGGAAGCCTATGGAAGCTGCACAGAAGGATAAAAAGGCCCTGGCTCCCCCGAAGATCGCATTAAAGCGTGATGATGAAGCCAGGGCCTGCTTTTTTTTTGTTTGAAAAGTCGTCACGCACCCTCGTGACTCTAGCTATGAGAGGTTCACGGCTTTATTTATTCTTCGCTGGATTCGCCTCTCAGGCGTTTGAGCCAGTTTTCCAGCTCACGCTGGGCAATTTCTTTGCCGCCCAGACCAAAGGCCAGAATGCCGGTGACCACGATGCCAGCCAAAATGATGCCAAAAGCCAGAACGATGATCTCATCGGCAAGTCCCATGCGCTCCAGTGCCATGGAGGCGCCTAAAACGATAATGGCGTATTTTGCCAGCTTGGCTAAAATATCCTGTTGGGGGGAATCGGAAATTTTGATGGCATTGTGGGCCAAATTGGCCAGGTACAGGGCTATGGCAAAAATAGCCAAGCCTAAGGCGATCTGGGCGATGAAGACCAGCAGCTGGCTGATTAAGCCGGCGAATTGGTTGAAGTTCAGCAGTTCCGCGGCTTCAATGGTGGCAAACAACATGATGATGGTGAATAGAACATAGCTGACGGACTCTGAAGGTGTCCAACGGCCCTTGAAATCTTCTTTTTCTGTCAGTCCCAGGGACATGAGGATGCGATCAAATCCAGCTGTGTGCAGTATATTTGTAACCAGTTCCCGTACGATCCGGGCTACGGCGTAAGTAATGGCGATGACCAAGAAGGCGGCGAAAATAGCCGGTAAGGCGGATAAAATCATCTGCAGCATATTGCTGGCAGGGTCGGTTATATAATCCAGCTGCAGCGCATTTAAAGCTGAAATTACAGCCACGATCATGACCAGGGCGTAAACCAGGCTGCCTGAAAGCCGGGAAATCTTGTGGTCACCGATTATCTGGCTCAATCCCACGCTTTCACTCAAATGATCGGTGCCGATGCTTTCCAGGATTCTTGCCACAAGCTGGCGCAGGATGCGGGCCAGCAGCCAACCGCCGACCAGCAGGATAGCAGCCCAGGCAATATTGGGTAGGAAAGTCAGGGCTCTTGCGGTCATGTCCTGAACCGGCTGCAGGATCCCTTCTAACTGCAGAGAAGTTAAAATGGCCGGGATGAACAGGAGTATCACGATCCAATAACTAATCCTAGAAACCAGCTGCGCTGGGGAGAACCTTTTGTCCCGTTCTTCCATTTCTGCTTCCTGGTCAAATTTTTCATCGATTTTGGAGGCTTTAAGGACTTTAAATACGAGGGCGCGGATAATATTGGCCAATACAATGGCGATCAGCAGCAGTGCCAGGGCGCCCACAATCATGGGTATGTAGCTAAATACCCTGGATAAAAGCTGACTGAATGGTTCCGCTACAATGGTTAGCTGTAGGGATTGGAAAATGGCAATTAAGACAAAGAACATGACGACGTAGAATACGATCTTGCCGGCCCAATCCTCTAGTTTTAATGATTTCAGCTTGCTTGGTTCATCGGTCTTCTCTTCTTCCGACAAGTCGTCCAGGTACTCATTCAGTTTGGTTTTTTCCACAGCTTTTCGGGCTCCTGATGATAAGATCAGTGCGATAATCCAACCGATAACCAGGATGAGTACGGCTGTAAAAATGTTAACTACGCTTTGAGCAACCACTCCAAACACGTTCTCTAGACCCATCATTCAAAATACCCCCTTGTTTCATCCTAACTTGAAAGAAGTTCAGTTAGGATGATCTTAATTGTGATAAAAGAAAATCTGTAATAAAAGAAAATATTGCTGACAAATTGAATACCCTGGTAGCCTATTAGGACACCCTAGAAAAACTTGAGACCAAATAGTTAGGTGTTCCAAAAGGCGATGCCACAATCATTAAACAAATAGTGGCACAACCAAAGATCAATGAACATTGGTTAACCTTTGGTTAAAATATAACATAAAAAGCCATTAATATCAAATAATGGTAAGTATAATTAAAATTAGTCATAAGCAATAAGTGACCATCAATATATCAACACCACAGCAGCATCACAGAAAAACAAAAGCAGCACTAAAGCAGTAAGGTAAATAATGTTTTACGAGAAAAACAACCAGAAAGCCAACTGCTTTAGCTTTGGGAGCCTGCCAATTTTAATGAATTTTAATGGGGGAAGTTTATTTGCTTTAATAGTCCTTAATATTTTGACTCGTAAACACTGCCAAAAAAAAATCAGAATGCTGGCCCTAAAAGAATAAAAAATAAGGTAAAAAATGAGTAAATAAAAATACAAGAAAGACGAAAAGTATCAGAATGAGATCTAAAATAGGCGAAAATATATCATAATGAGATAAAGTCGCAGTTGTACATTTTGGAAAAGTCGTAACGCATGCTAGTGGCTTTAGTCAAAGGAGGTCCATATCCAGTCCCTTGGCGCCCCATGATTTTTATCCATGGGAATTAACTGAAATTTTGGACCGCTGCTGATGCTCAAAGGGGAATGGCCGCCTGTCGCCTTGAGTTAAACATTTAGGCTTTGAGTCTTTTGCTCAGCCATCCCGTTAATTTTGGCATAAAAATTGCAGAGACAGTATAAATAAGAGGTATGTTGTAATAGGCTAAAAATGTTGTAATAGGCTAAAAGTAAAAAGAAAACATCAAAGCAAGAAACATAAAAGCATAAAAGCATATGGGGATACAATATGATTGCTTTTAGGGCTATAATTTATATGATTGTGTTTTGATGTATCGTTGGTCACGTTGATTTGTTATAGAAAAATAAATTATTAGAAAGCAGAGGTGGGAGTATGAGCACAAAAAAGCTTGGACTGCGTAAAGGGGAAGCAGATTTATTGAATTTTTTGGGAAACACACCGCTGTTAAAATTGAGCGCAGCCAATCCGACTGCGGCAAATATTTATTCCAAAGTGGAGTTTCTGAATCCTGGGGGCAGCATTAAAACTCGGACGGCTTATGGTATGATTATGGCAGCTGAAGAAAATGGCGAAATCAATAAGGACTCCATAATTGTTGAACCTACCAGCGGCAACCAAGGGATCGGTCTTTCCATGGTAGGAGCTCTCCGCGGTTATAAGGTTAAGATTGTGATGCCTGAAAGTATGAGTATGGAAAGACGCAAAATGATGACCGCCTATGGCGCAGATCTGGTGTTAACCCCAGAGGGTGAAGACATTACTGAAACTTTTGAAGTTGTTAAGGCAAAAGCCCAGGCCTTAAAAGAAGAAGACCCGCGGGTTTATATCCCGAATCAGTTCGAAAATCAAGCCAATCCTGAAATTCACCGCCGCACCACTGCCCTGGAAATACTAGAGCAGGTAGACGGTAAAATTGATGCTTTTGTGGCGGGTGTTGGCACCGGCGGTACGCTGACCGGTGTTGGCGAAGTGCTGAAAGCGCATTATCCTGATGTAAAAGTTGTAGCAGTGGAACCGGAAAATGCCGCTGTGCTCACTGGAGGAAATGTAAGCAGCCATATCCAGCAGGGAATCGGTGACGGCTTTATTCCAGGGGTATTAAATCAGGACCTGATTGACGACGTGATTGTGGTCAGCTGTGAAGATGCTCTGGAAACAGCCAGGACACTTTGCTTAAAAGAAGGGGCCATGGTAGGTGTTTCAAGTGGTACCAATATATGGGCGGCTTATAAGTTGGCTGAAAAACTCCCGCGGGGTGCCAACATTGTAACGGTCTTTCCGGATGGAGGCGATCGCTACTTCAGTACAAATTTATTTCAAGGGTAAATGATGAGGCCAGCAGCTAACTTGACTCCTCGATTTACGAGCGTTTTCATATAGGTTAGCGGTAAAATATAATAGCAGTCGAATAAAATAAAAGCCAACAAAGACCAGTGGCAAATCGCTGCAAAGAGTTAAGATGAAGTCATTAGGACTGTATGAAGATAGAAAAATTAGATTTAGGGGGAAAATAAAGAGTGTGGCCATGCTTGAGCGAAAGCATGGCCACACTCTTTATTAAGCAGGTTGCAATTTAAACGCGTCGTTTTACGAGAAACTGCAGCAGAAAGCGCACTGCTTTAGCTTTGGAGCAAGTCAATGAGTTGTCAGGGAGTAAGCAAATGTTATCAAGGCGCTCCCCTAATGGCCTGACTGACAAACATGAACCATCTGCCAGGAGGCGTCATAGCGAACATCTGCGCCAAAATATTCTCCCAGGTAACGAAGCGGCAGCATGGTGCGATCCCTCTTGATCACAGGGCGGGTGTCCATGGTCTGCACTTCACCGTCTACGTTTACAGTGGCCTCATTTATTGTGAAAACCACCCGTTTATTGTTTCCCGTAATGGTGACAGTTCGATTATCCCCGTCCCAATCTACCTGGGCTCCCATTGCCTCAGTAATTGCCCGGATAGGGACTAACAAGCGGTCATTTTCGTCAAGAAATGGCGGCGCATCAAAAGAAATCAGCCGATCATTTACTTTTACCAGGAAATCAGCTGCATATTTGTCTATCAAATAAGCTTTCCTTTGTTGTTTGAATTGGTCCAAAGACGGGCCATAATTTGCTGCAATCTTTTCTGGAGGCAGCCCTTCTTCCAACCATTGGCCAATTGTATTGGTTCCCATTACTTTATCAAACATGACAATCTCCCATGAGTTTTCCAGATTTCCACTTTTGGGGACTGTAAAATCACCCAGTTGAAAAGCAGTGGCCAGAGTATAGATACCGGTTTTGGCAGGGTTGAACTGGTAATAATCTGTTATTTCTAGTCTTGCGCCTCCGGCGCCGTCCTTAGCTTCAGGGATAAAATTCACCCCTTCTAAAGGAAGACGATTTAGTTTGCCGGTGAATTCCCGGGCGTCCAGGCCTTTGCCTCCAATCCAGTGAAATTTGTCCGCCTGGCGGACCCCTGTACCTTCGCCCAGCCCGGTAGCCATATATTTAAAAGCCGAATCCAAGCTTTGGATATTGGGAGAGGTGCCGACCCAGGGAAGCCCGGTGTCTTGAAAGATCATATTCCGTTTATAGTTTTCCATGGGGACTACGGTGAGTTCAGCCCCGATGTGCCGATTGAAAAATCGCCCCAGTTCACCTATGGTCATCCCATGCGCTTTAGGAAGATTGTCCACACCTATGAAGCTTTTAAAGGGGTCTTCCAGTACCGGGCCTTCCACCCTTAAACCGCCCAGGGGGTTTGGCCTGTCCAAAACGACTATGGGGGTATTATGTTCTGCGCCTGCTTGCATGGCATAGTTCAAGGTAGAAATATAGGTATAAGTCCGGGCGCCGATGTCCTGAATGTCGTATAAAAGTACATCTACCTCAGCCAGCATTTCCCTGGTGGGTTTTCGGGTGCGGCCGTAAAGACTGAAAACAGGAATATCCAGTGCTTCGTGGGTGTAGGATTCCACGTATTCGCCGGCGCCAGCTTTTCCGTCTAATCCGTGTTCGGGTGCGTAGAGAGCAGCCAGGTTGATTTCCGGATCTTGGGCTAACAGATGAACGGTGCTTTCTCCCTGGCTATTTATCCCGGTTTGATTGGTGATAAGTCCTACCCGACTATGGGTTACCAAATGCCTGTAATCATCAAGCAGTACTTCATTGCCCAGTTTGACATGCGCTTCATTGGCACTGTGGTTTTGAAGGTCCTCTGTCATATTGGTTTTACTTCCCGTCCTGGCAGAAGCAGTTTTTGCCTGTAATGAGTCGGTTGCTGCTGCTGGATCGGTCATTTTTAAGTCAGGATATGGTTCTTGCTTCTCTTCTTCAGATGCTGTGGATGCTGTTGTGTTATCGGCGTTTGCTGGATTGGAACAGCTCAACAGCGGATAAGCGCTGAAGCAGATAAAAATTATCAGAAATAAGAGTCTCAAATTGATCGTGCTTAATTTTTTATAAAGCCTTGCTTTCCGCTGGCTGCTGTTCAGCTTGTTAAGTTGTTTCATGGCTATGATACCTCCGTTGAGGGACATTTGATGCATATATTATATCACGTTATAGGAGGTTTGCCTACGAAAACAGGCTGTACAGCAGGGGACAAGCAGGGGGGGCTCTATTGTTGTCAAGCAATGATAGCAAATATAAATATAATATTATGCCATTCATACTACTGCTACAGCACTACTAAGACGCTACTAAAAAATACAGATTGTATTGGACAACTTTTCGTGCAGTTTTATGCAGAGGTTAAAAAGGCAAAAGAAACAGATAGAAAAATTTTATTAGCAAAGAATTTATGATTTGGCAAATAGCCAGGCAAATAGTGCAAAAAATAACTTTTAGAGATTTGTTGACACCGGTGTTTGACTGGCTTATACTAAATCTAATCAAGATATCCCTAGGCCAATGATATCCTAAAAACAATGAACCATCATATTTAAACCTGTTGGAATTGCCAGTTTGAGCTAAATAAAATAGTGTGCTGTAATTTGTTTTATACTTAATCATTTTTCTGCTTGTGTTCCCACCAGGGTTATCATGAACGGAATTGTATCAATATGAAACAGAACTTCGCGGCGGCTAAATGGAAGCAAAAGGACTTGTATACAAGCTGTACAGGCAAAGCTTTTTTACTTACCAAGGGGGTTTATTTCATAGTGAGACTTAAAGGCGAGGAATTTAGACAGCAATAGATAGAGATGGCGCTCAAAATAGAAGGCAGCGCTTTTAGGAATAAATCTTGCATGGATATATAGGAGTGAATTAAGTTAAAAAGAGTGGTAATTAATAGTAATAAAAATTTTACTTACGGAAAAACACGGAAAAACAAGCAGAAAGCCCACTGCTTTAGCTGTGGGAGTATGTTAAAGGGATGAGGCTCAATAAACAATATTAAGAATGAATCCCAATAATAACAATAAGCATTGAACATGAGTAAGAAATATATTTATTAAAAGGTATTTTTACAAGGAGGTGGTTTTAAAAGAAGCGGTTTAACGTTTACAGATCGCCGTTCATCTTACAAGTGCAGGTTTAAACAAACAAATTTTGTAAGGGGGGTTTCATTTGAAATTTAGTCACTTTAAAATTTTGCTGGTTGTTTCAATTGCGGTTCTATTGATGCTGCCGTTTGCAGCTTGTGCGCCTGAGGAAGAGCCCGAAGAAGAGCCTGAAGAAGTGGAAGAAGTAGATGAAGATGAAGACGAGGACGAAGCATTTCAATTTGAAGAAGAATATGAACTCCGCTTAGGTACCGTGGTATCGCCGCCTCATCCGTGGATTGACATGGCAGAATTCTTTGCTGATGAATTAGAAGCAAGAACGGATGGACATGTTACAGTCAATATCAGTCACAGCGGCGCCATAGGAGATGACGAAGAAATGATCGACGAAATGAGAATTGGCACAGTCGATTTTGTTATTGGCGGTGCTTCTAACGCTATACCCTTTATTCCAGAATATGAAGTAACCGGTTTCCCCTATCTATTTGAAGACTATGACCATTTTAACCGAACCTTTGAAGAAGGCAGCCCTGTGTTTGAAGAATTCCGGGATATTCATGAAGAACGAGCCGCTGGGTTTCAGGTCATTGCTTTTAGTGGAGGCGGTACGCGAGTGACCAGTACTTCTTTTGGTCCTGTTAGTGAACCGGCTGATGTTCAGGGCAAAGATATGAGACTGCCCGCTGCACCTTCTAGAGTAGAAATCTGGGAAGAGTTCGGAGCAGTGGCTACCACGCTGCCTTGGGGAGACATATACTCCGCATTGGAAGCCGGTATGATTGAGATGTTTGAGAGTTCGATCAGTGGATATTACGGCAGTGCCTTGTATGAAGTTGCACCCTATATGAATCTTACCAACCATCAAATTATGCTGACGCATTTTAGCATGAGCGATCACACAAGGAATGAACTACCGGATGAGGCAATTCAAATCATTGAAGAGGTGGCTGCCGAAGCTGGTGAGTTAGGCACACAAAGAGGGATTGAAAATGATGAAGAATTGCTTGAAGAGCTCGAGGAAGAATACGGCGTAGAAGTCAATAGAGATGTAGATATTGATGCTTTCATAGAAGTTTCTGAGCCGCTTCATGACCGCTTGGCTGAAGATTATGAAGTCGTTGACTTATTAGAGATGATTCGAGAGCTAGAAGAGTAATGATTGGATGAAACAGCATTGCATTACATGGGGTTAGATCACCCCATGTAATGCAATGCTTGTTGTAAAGGAGGGGGATAATGGCGCTGTTTTCTAAAGTAAACCACTACATTGAAAAAGTTTTAATGGGGGTAGGCGTGGCTTTATTTACCGTTTTTGTCTTTGTGGTTTTTGCCCAAGTGGTAGCTCGAAATATTTTTAGCGCTTCGATTATTTGGACGCAGGAAGTGGCGCTCTTTTGTTTTATATGGTCGGTATTTTTGGGGGGCGCCATAGCGATCAGGCAAAAAAAGCACTACATTGTAGAGCTATTTCCTGAAAGATACAAAAGAGTTAATGCGTTTTTAGATGTGTTTGCCGGACTGATGGTTTTTTTGCTGATTTATGTATTTGTGACAGCCGGCTATGAGTTTGCCATTATGGGGTTAAGACGGACGACTCAAATGGGCACGTTATTGATTTATTACAGTTCGGTTTTTCCTGTTTCGGGGATATTCATGTTTCTTTTTGGTTTAGAAGTTTTAATACATGATATAAAGAAAGCCATCGATGTGTTTAAGCGAGGTGATAGCAGTGGATCCACTCATCACGCTGCTGGGTAGCTTCTTGCTGTTGGTGGCCCTTAAGGTCCCAATTGTATTAACTTTCGTTATCTCGTCCGCGTTAACCATCCTGCAGATGGGCATGCCGCTGACCAGCGTGCCAAACCATATTTTCGGTGGCATCAACAGCTTCCCTCTATTAGCCGTTCCCTTCTTTCTTTTGCTGGGGCAATTGATGAATTATGGAGGCATTACAGAGAAATTGATCACTTTTGCCGATAAATTGCTAGGCCATATAAGGGGAGGATTAGGCCATGTCAATGTGGCTGTGAGTATGCTTTTCGCTGGACTTTCTGGGTCATCCGTTGCGGATACGGCGGGAGTAGGCTCAATGCTAATTCCAGCTATGGCCAGGGCGGGCTACCCACCTGCCTATACAGCAGCAATTACTGCGGCTTCCTCAACCCTAGGCGGTATCATCCCCCCCAGTATTATCATGGTCATCTATGGCTCTTTAGCCAGAGTTTCCATTGGTGCTTTATTTTTAGCAGGATTTGTCCCCGGTTTGTTGATCGGATTGATGCAGATGAGTTACACTTATTACTTTGCCACTAAGATCGGGATGGAACGAAAAGCCAGGGCACCTGTTATAGAAATGATTAAATCTTTTTTGGTGGCTTTTCCCCCTTTATTGCTTCCTATCATCATTATAGGCGGTGTGGTAGGCGGGTTTTTCACCGCGACTGAGGCAGCAGCTGTGGCAGTAGTTTTTGGATTTTTTCTTTTATTTGTTGCCTATAGATCGGTTAGCATAAAGGAAATTCCAGGCGTCATGGGTAGGGCTATGGTTGGCTATTCACTGCCCATGATGGCAGTTTCATGTGCTGGTATTTTTGGGTGGCTGATTGCTTATCTTGATGCACCGGAAATGGTGGTTCAGTTTATATATAATATCACCGAAGCTCCGGGGGGCATCAGGCTCTTGATTATTGCGTTTTTACTGTTGTTAGGGCTTATTCTCAGCCCGATCGTCACAGTGACGGTGTTTTTGCCCATTTTGCTGGCATTAGGAGAGGCAGCCGGTATGGGCCCCCTTCATCTTGGCATTATTACGGTGCTCACGCTTTCTGTGGGGAGGGTGACACCGCCTTACGGCATTTGCCTACTGGTGGCCTCTCAAATTGCTGAAGTGCCCAATCACAAAGTGTTTGTGGCAGCGCTGCCCATGATTATCGGCACAATTATAATAATTATCGTGGGTACCTTTTTCTCTGATTTATTTCTATTTGTACCTAAATTGATGATGCCGGAATACATGTAATATGCTTTTATAATCAAACCCCAAATATATAGATCATTGTGGAGGTGTGAGCAATGGCGTACAAGGAAAGGTTAAAAGCATTAGCAGAAGGAAAAACAGTGACCCCACCGGCGATATCGCTTTGGAAACACTTTCCCATGGATGATTTGGAGCCAGACACTTTTACCGATATTACCACTGGTTTTCAAGCCAAATATGAATGGGATTTTATCAAGGTAAGTCACAACGGGCTTTATTCCGTAGAGGATTGGGGTAGTAAGATTAATTGGGCCCAGCATCGGATGGAAGTCCCCCGGGTGCATGAATTTGGGATCCAATCCCCTAAAGATTGGCTGGAATTGGAACCACTCCCCCCGAAAGAAGGGGCTTTAGGCAGGGAAGTGGCGTCTACAAAAAAGATACTTGAATGGAGCAGAAATCAAGGTGGAGAAGTACCGGTTTTGCCCACCATTTTTAGTCCTGCCACCACTGCAAGAAAGATGAGTGGAGAGCGATTTGAGGAACACATTAAAAGCAATAAAAAAGAAGTGCACAAGGCTCTTGAAACCATTACGGAAACCACCGTTAACTTCCTTAAAGTTTTGCTGGAATCGGGCATTGATGGGATCTTCTTTGCTACCCAGCTGGCCACGTACGATTTGATTTCATATGAAGAGTATAAGGAATTTGGTGTGGAATACGATCTCCGGGTGCTAGAAGAAGTGCAGGGCAAAACTTTATTTAATATATTTCACATTCACGGCAACAATACGATGTTCGACCAGGTAAAAGATTATCCGGTGGAAGCTTTGAACTGGCATGACAGGCGCACATATCCTAGTTTGAGACAAGCCCGGGAAATGACTGACAAAGTCCTTATAGGTGGCATTGATGAGCATGGCACTTTGAAAACAGCAGGGGAGAAAGAGCTGGCGGAGCATGTGGAAGATGCCATAAGTCAGGTAGAAGATGGCCGCATTATTTTGGGGCCTGGTTGTGTGGTGCCGTTGGATTGCCCGGAAAGTCAGATGGAGCAATTAAAAAAGATAGTGGCCTCTAAGTAGCCTTACGAAAAAACAAGCAGAAAGCCCACTTCATTAGCTGTGGGAGTATGTAAAAATTGCTTAACGTATATGACGTATATTAAAGATTGTTTATACACTTATGAAAATGAAAAACCGTATTCTAGCCTTGTTGTTATCAATCACAGAGTTTCCCCTCCTAATTAAGATAAATAAATTAAACTCCCGGTCACGAAAAACGGGAGTTTAATTTTTAAGCGAGTCAAACAAGGATATACCAGGGTTTGTATGGTGACGCTTAACAGTTATAGTAAAAAAGCAGCGTAGGCATAGTATGGCAGTGACAATTATTGACTTTTAACTATAGATTTAGGACAAAAATAAGCAGAAAACCCATTGCTTTGGCTGCGGAAGTACGTTTATTTGAAATAAGAGGGGATCATGAACCGGTTTATTTTGTCGAGCCAACTTTCGTTTACGGCAGTGGTATGGAATGATTTATAATTTTCTTCTGAGAGGTAAAAATATTGGTACTGTTCTAGAGGAACGACGATGCCATTTTGAACCAGTACCTGTAGTGCGCCGGGGCGATAATCAGGCATATGCACCAACTGATCCATCATGCCTCTTTGCTTTATGCCAAGTTCCTGCATGGTCAATGCTTTATCGGGGGAAAACGCGTTTTTTTTGTAAAATGTTTGGATTAAATTTATTGCAGCGGTGCGGGTTTTGTATAGGACAATGAATACCCCGAGCAGTAACAAAAAAATCAAAAATAAAGCGACGCCCATATTATAACACCCCTAAGCCGGCGAGCGGAAAATATTCATGTATTTAACTGCTCTAAACCATCTAATTTGAGATTATAGCACAATAAAGAGGATTTTGAACACTCATATCGAAATATTAAAACACGGATACCGGATACATGCACAGGTCCATGCTTCATGTTTGTCTAATTGAGAGCGTATTTGGAGGCTTGCTCAAATGAAAAAAGCATTAGTGGTTTCCTTGACTGTCCTTATTGTAACATTTCTTTTGACTTGGGGCATGTTTTTGGAAGCAGCGGGGGAAATACTGTCCTTCAATCTAGATATCATAACCAGCAGCCCAGTGGAGGAAAGCCAAGGGGAACAACAGGGAGAAGATCCGGATGTAGAGGGATTAAAAACAGCAGAGAAGGGTACGCTAACGTTTGAAGGGGCGTACAAACGCAAAAGCACGGGGATGATTTATGGGACAAAACCGGAACTAAACGTGGCTTTTCCTGATAAAGAAGAGCAAATATGGGCCAGCCCAATTTTTGTTTTTGGGTCCACAGACCCTGGTGAGGAAGTGCAGGTGACTGTAAATGGGGAATTGGTAGATGAATTTGACCCCAGAACAGGGAACTTTTTGACCATGGTGGATGTGTCCCGGGGCAGTGAGCTTGATCTTGCGGTGAAAGCTTCAAACCCTGTTGGATGTACGGAGAAAAATTTAAGCGTTGCGTTTCCAGATGCTTGGACAGAGATGGATCACACCCCGTTGGCAATACACAGCCACCATTTCTTGCCAAGAAAAGACCAGGTATTGTCAGAGGGGGAAACGCTCATGGTAGCGGTCCAGGGCAGCCCGGGTGCCGAGGCGTCCTTTAAGTTGGGGGACCAGGATGAATGGGTTGCAATGGAAGAAATGCCCCCAGAAGAGGGTCTGTATTATGGCAGGGGGATTTATAAAGGGACTTACCGGGTGTCCGCAGAAGCCATCCCTTCAACTGGTAGAACTGATTTCAAGGACATCTCGGTAATGCTAAGCCATAAAAGGACAGATGGAGAACGCGAAACAACTATCAAGGAAGCGCCGGGTCAGGTGGCCTTTTCCGCTTCGGATTATGGCGGAATTGTTGAACTCAAACCACACTGGCAAGCTTCTACCGGTGGTTGGTTGCGAAGCACGTCGGAAGGGGGACATGATTTTAATATCACAAGCCATACGCGCACTGGTACCGGCTATAGAGCCACTGCTGTTGAATATCTTCCGGAAGGAACCTGGTTTGAACCTGTGGGGAAATCTGGTGAATACCTGCGCTTCAAACTGCAGCCGGGAAAAACGCATTTAATCCATCAGGATGCGGTAGACAAAGTAGATGTGGAGACACTTTCCAAAGTGGACCGAGCAGGTCAAAATGCTCGTGAGCTAAGCACGGTCTTAGCCGGGGTAGCTGTTGAGGAAACTCGGGAAAAAGTGAGACTGAAATTTGATACCGGGATGCGCGTGCCTCTATTTCGAGAAGATGGCCTGGAAGAATTGTCCTTTACATTGATCGGGGGTAAGGTTCAACATATAGAAAATCGCGAAGCAAGGGAAGAAAAGGGAACGGTGGACATAGCAAAAGAGGAGCTTCCCATTGAAGGGGAGTCCTCTGTGATCAGGGAGATGGAGGTAAAGGAGATCCACTTTGATGGATCCGACATGGATTATGCCTTTAAAAATCAACTGCAGGTTACGATCTCTCTTGAAGAAAAGTTGTCCAGCTTTGATTTTCGCTGGGAAGATAACGGCTTGGTCTTAGAGATCTTCCGACGGAGTGACGTGAATAGAGAGGCGCCGCTGGCGGGTAAAACCCTTGTTATCGATCCGGGACACGGTGGCGATGATAAAGGGGCCAGGGGGCCCGATGATGTGCATGAAAAGCATGTGGCCATGGATGTAAGTGCTAAACTTCAGGATAAATTTGAGGCTGAAGGCGCTCGCGTGATCATGACTAGAGAAACGGACGAGCTCGTTCCCCTTTATAGGCGTACAGACCCTGCGCTGGAACATGATGCGGACTTATTTATAAGTGTCCATGCCAATGCTCATGCCCAGGGAAATGATGCAGTATCCACCCATGGACACATGACCTTATTTAAGTTTGCCCACAATGAGTCCCTGGCAGAGATTATGTTGGATGCTTTGGAAGAAGAAATGGGCCTGCCGCGTCTTTGGACTTGGGAGCGCAATATAGCGGTGCTGAGATCTCCTAGAGTTTCCAGTGTTTTAGTGGAACTGGCGTATATGAAACACCCGGAAGACAATTATTATCTATTAAGTGACCGCGGACAAGCGAGGTTTGCCGAAGCCATCAAGAAAGGCGCAGAGGCATACTTTTTAGAGACAGCAGCCAATCAATAAACTCTTTTTAAGCAGTCCAAGGGCAATTTTAAATCGAGTGCAAAGGCTGTATGTTAATTATTAATAGAGTGCAATATTAAACAATTGATTAGAATGCCCACTTTTAACTGAGGGGTTGTAAAGCGATATTCAAATGTAAGGTAGACCAATAACAGGGAAAATGGATGATCGAAAAGTGAGGGTCTGTTGGAGGGATTAAATATGGAGCGCTTTGGCTTGTACAAAATAAGCGGGGGTACGAATACAGAAGTTTGGGATACCAAACCTGGTGCTTATGGACACAGCTGCCAAAACTGTGGTCAAAAGGGCGTGACCCTGGAGCGACATATGGTCCGTATGGGGTTTGCTTTTGGAAAGGATTTTCCCGTAAAATATGAGCATATGATGTTGTGTCATGAATGTCGGGATTTTTTAATCCAAAAAGAAGAAAAAGTAAGAAAAATAGCGATGGCTATTCTCGCTATTGTACTTTTCATGATTGGCCTAAACTTTTTCTTAATATTTGGGTCAATATTGTTTTGATTTTAACAATAAATTATGCAGAAATCCTATTGTTTAACTGCAGGGTTACTTTAATTGTGGGGGATGTCAATAGTTGCCGGCTGATTGATTTGTGTTCACCAGACTCAGGATAGCGATGCTCTTGGATTGTTTTTTTTTGTTTGCGCTTTTTGTTTTGTTTGTCTGAATCTGCCTAACTGCTGTGTGAGTCTGATTAAATGAAACGAGTACACGAAATTTGACCAACTGATACTTTTCCCCGCCGGGGAAGATTGTTAGAATAAGAGGGGGTAAAATTTTAGAGACCCAAAACAATTTGGAAAAATGAACGTTAATATTTAAATGGTTAGGGTTGGAAAGGAGAAATCCCATGCCAGAAAGGTCAGAAACAGCGGCTCAATCAAAACAAACAAATAATAGAAAAAGAAACTGGCCAATCCTTCTGGTGATGGCCACGGCTTATATGGCAGTTGTAATGAATATGCAGGGGATCAAAGCTTTACTCCCCCACATAGAAGCGGAATTTATGATTTCTGGCACGGAAGCAGGCTTATATACGGCATTTTATTTTGCCAGTGCCACCCTGGTGGCTATTTACAGCGGTCGTATCATTGATAAAATTGGCCCTAGAAAGGGGCTGATTATCGGTGCGGGCTCCGTAGGATTTTTAATTGTCTTACAAGCCGCAAGTCCTCTGTATGGCATCATTTTATTTTTGGCTTTTTTTGCTGGTTTTGGCTTTAGCATTATCACCCCCTCGGCCAGTAAAGGGGTGATGATGCATATACCGCCGGAAAATCGTGCGTTTTCCATGGGGCTCACCCAGTCCGGAGCTGGTGCGGGCGGGATCGTTGGAGCGCTTTTACTCCCTTCCCTGGCGCATTTCTTAGGTTGGCGATTGGCCCTGGGGATTTCCGGTGGAATAGCAATGATTATTGCCCTTTTTATTTGGAAATTTTACAATCGAGCCAGTGCCACTTCCCTGGTAAACGGGGGTCCTAAGTCTGGTAGACCTTTGGCTGATCAGCCAAACCGGGACGGGGCCAGGCGCAATGGTAATGTCACCGAAAACGATGCAGATCATGAAAATAACGAACATCAAGAAAACTATGAAAACCCAGGCACCCCTAAAAAAAGAGAACACACAGGGGAATCAGAAGGGGAACCGGTAAATCCACAGCCGCAGGGTTCTCTGAAAGAAGACTTAAAAAAACTCTTCAAATCTCGGTACTTGATTTGGCTCTGCCTTATGGGTGCTGTATTTGGCATGAGCATAAGCTCTGTAGCTACGCATTTACCCCTCTTTTTTGCCCATGACATGGGATATGGATCCTTACTTGCCGGCATTGGTTTAGGCGTGTTTCAGACCGGAGGCTTGATTGGGCACCCTGTTTGGGGTTGGTTTAGCGATTCCGTGCTTAACGGAAATCGCCGCATTGGTTTGATGCTTCTGGGTTTTTTAGTGGCTGGCTTGATGCTTATCACAGGCTTTATCATTGTGCCTTTTAATCTTTATGTGCCCGTTTTAGGCATGGGGATAGCTTTTTTATTGGGGCTTACCATCCTGGGGCTGCCGGCCCTTTACTTGGCTGCGATTAGTGAATCGGTACAGGATGAATTTGTAGGGACGGCGACGGGGATTGCTTTAACCTTTATTAGAATAGCCAATGTGATTTTCCCACCGATATTCGGTTTCTTTGCAGATATAACTGGTCATTATGGTCTTAGCTGGATTTTTCTAGGCTTTGTGGTTTTGGTCATATCTATAAGTTTTTCATGGTTCACGCGGAATATGGCCAGCTATCAGCAGATACAATGAGTCTATCGCTGCGCTTTTCTCGTATCTTTTGTTTTCTAACAAAGCAAGACATGAAAAAAATAGAAGCCCTGTAAAATAGAACCCCTATAAAAGCAGCAAAAACTAAAAAGGTCTCAAAAAGAGATTTAAACATTGGAAGAAGCAAAATACCGCATAGAAGGGAGATCATTGACCATGCTTGCCGATCTATTAGCCGTGGCGCCCATACTTATTTTATTAATTGCACTCTTAGGGCTGAAAATGCCTGCTCGAAAAGCAGGTATTGTTTCCTTTTTAGCTGCGCTTGTTATCGCTTTGGTGGTGTTTAGACTGCCCCTGTTTGGTATGGGAATAGCCCTGGGAAAAGGCCTTTCCCTGTCTTTATACGTACTGCTGATTATCTGGGCGGCAATTTTTTTGTACAACCTAGTAAATGAAGCCGGTGCTATCAAAGTAATTGGCGAGAACATTATTTTAATAATCCGCGATCCTTTTGTGCAATTTCTCCTGCTCAGCTGGGTATTTTCTTCTTTTTTGCAAGGGATTGCTGGTTTTGGGGTGCCTGTAGCCATTGTCACACCGATTTTGGTGCAGCTGGGCTTCAACCCTTTGGCTTCTGTGGCGGCAGTACTCATTGGCCACAGCTGGTCTATTAGTTTTGGTTCCATGGGGTCCTCTTTCTATACGATTGGATTGGTTACAGGTATGGCCGGAGCGGATCTGGCATTTTGGATGGCGGTTTACACAGCTTTGGCCATGGTTATTACAGGGCTAAGCGTTACATATCTTTACGGAGGTATTCAAGCGTTAAAGCAAGGGACATTTCTGGTTTTACCTACGTCGGCCGTCATGGTGATTGTCATGTTTGCAGTGACTGGTTTTCAGATGATGTCAGTGGTTTCTTTGCTGACTGCTCTGATAGGGATGCTTTTTATGTTTATATTCTATCGCCTGGTGTACCAGGAAGGCAAAGCCAGTCAATTATTTCAGGAGCGTTTGTCTTTGGTGGAATCAGTTTTTCCCTATGGGCTAATCATTTTTTTATCGGTGGCCTTTCAATTGCTCCCCTTGAACACTCCAGAAATAGCCTTTAGTTTCCCTGGGGTGGAAACGGGTCTGGGCTACGTAGTAGGAGCCGAATCCAATTATGTCACGATTAATTTATTAACCCATCCGGCGCCGATTATTTTGCTGTCCGCTTTGGCTGGCATTGTGCTGTATATCCATCAAAATGTGTTGGATAGAGAGGCTTTGGGGCGGGTGGTTCAAATCACAGTGAAAAAATGCATCGGTACCACTGTGACTTTAACTTTTTTGATCTGTATGGCGTTACTCATGATGGATTCGGGGATGATAGAAAAATTGGCTTATAACGTGGCTGGAGCCACAGGTGGACTTTATCCCTTGTTTGCACCTTTTATAGGGGTGTTGGGCAGTTTTATCACCGGCAGCAATACCAACTCCAACGTAATCTTTGGCAGTTTTCAGGCTACCGTGGCTGCTTCCTTGGGAGTGAGTCCAGCAATAATGGCGGCAGTGCAGTCTATAGGGGGGTCCGTAGGATGCAGCCTGGGCCCAACCCAGGTGCTTTTGGGAACGTCTTCCGTAAAACTGACAGGCAAAGAAGGTTATGTTTATCACCGGATCATTCATTTGACCTTATTTGCAGCATTGGCGTTGGGAATGCTAAACTTGCTTTTGTTGGGATGAGAAACAGCTGATTAGGTCAAATCAGACGCGCTATCTGAATTTGATTTATTGGGTGATAATTTTTATCCAACTTATTCAATTTTATCACGAATTTTATCCAATTATTTCTACAGTTAAAATAAGGACAGTTGTCCTGGAGGTAACTTTTACGGAAATTAGCAAAAATTAAGAAGCTGAGGTGGTATGTATGCTGACTTTTGACTCGCTGGATTATCCGTATTCGTCTAGAAGAAATGTGACCATTGCTAGAAATGGTATGGTGGCCACTTCTCAACCTTTGGCCGCGGACGCAGGCCTAGAGATTTTGAAAAAAGGGGGGAATGCCATTGATGCAGCGGTAGCCACGGCGGCTTGTTTAACAGTGGTGGAACCTACTTCTAATGGCATCGGGGGAGACGCCTTTGCACTTTTCTGGCATCAAGGTGAGTTGTATGGACTCAATGCCAGTGGCCCTTCTCCTGAAAGAGCCGATAGAGAAGAGCTGGTAAAACAAGGATATAAAAAAATGCCTGCGTATGGCACCATACCGGTAACTGTGCCTGGTGCCCCTTCGGCATGGGTAACTTTGAATCGTGAGTTTGGCAAAATATCCTTGGAGGAAGTGCTGGCCCCCGCTGTGCGGATTGCCAGGGAAGGGTTTCCTATTTCTCCTGTGTTGGGGAAATACTGGCATGAAGGATTTGAAAAATATAGCCAGCATGGCAAAGAGGAGGCGTTTTCAGAATGGTTTAGGGTATTTGCTCCCAACGGTCGCGCCCCTAGAATCGGTGAAATGTGGTCTTCCCATGACCATGCTCAAACTTTGCAGCAAATTGCGGAAACGGCAGGCGAATATTTTTATAAAGGGGAGATCGCTGAAAAAGTGGATCAGTTTTTTTACAAGTATGGTGGGTACCTGCGGGGAGACGACTTGGAGAAATATACCCCGGAATGGGTGGACCCAATTAGTGTGAAGTACCGAGGGCATGATGTTTGGGAACTCCCTCCTAACGGACAGGGTATTATAGCGCTTATGGCCCTTAATATGTTGAGCGAGGACACCATGCTTGAAAGAGATCTGCTAGATACCTGTCACCGACAGATAGAAGCAATGAAACTAGCCTTTGCCGATGGAGTTCATTATGTTACGGATCCAAATCACATGGATATAGAATCAGGAGATTTGCTCGCTGAGGAATATGCCAGGGCCCGGCGAAAACTCATTAAAGAGAGTGCCGCCCTCCCAGGGCCTGGGGAGCCTTCAGAAGGTGGCACCGTTTACCTAGCGACAGCCGATGGTGAAGGGAACATGGTCTCTTTTATTCAGAGCAATTTTATGGGTTTTGGCAGTGGTATCGTCTTGCCGGAAACCGGCGTAGCTTTTCAAAATAGAGGGCATGGATTTTCTTTGGAACCGGAGCACAATAATGTGTTGGAACCTGGTAAGAAAAGCTTCCATACGATTATTCCTGGGTTTTTGACTCATGACAATACGCCCATTGGTCCCTTTGGCGTTATGGGCGGACATATGCAGCCCCAGGGCCATTTGCAGGTTATTATGAACACCCTGGATTTTGGATTGAACCCGCAGGCGACTTTGGACGCACCGCGATGGATGTGGACTCATGATTTAAAAGTTCGGGTTGAACATAGATTTCCAGCCCATTTGGCCGACGGGTTGAACCGCAAAGGCCACGATATAGATATTAGCTTGGATGAAAAAGGATTTGGCCGGGGACAGATTATTTGGCGGGACCCCCAATCTGGGGTGCTGTTTGGTGGAACTGAACCCAGGACAGACGGCAGTATAGCCTCTTATTGAAAGTTATTTTCTAGCTTTTCATGTATATATGGGCAAATAATTTGCTCGTGTGATTTTCAAAGATACGGCAGGTGGGGTATTTGACTGCCATGCAACAAACCACTAAAGCTTATTTAATGATAGCGGTGGGCGCCTCTTTTTGGGGGTTAATAGGTCTTTTTGTGGCGCCCCTACATGGATATGGATTTACCTCATTGCAAGTGGTTGCTCTGAGAGCAGTCTCTGCTGCTTTTTTATTGCTTCTGTATACTGCTATAAGGAAACCGGCATTATTGAAGGTGGCACCGGTCGATCTCTGGTACTTTATTGGGACGGGCGTTATTAGCATTGTCTTCTTTAACTGGGCATTTTTTGCTACTATTGATCGGTCTTCTCTTTCCATTGCAGTGGTATTATTGTATACTGGGCCGACTTTTGTGACTGTGCTCTCTTATTTTATATTTAAAGAACCCTTGACAAAACGAAAAATATCAGCCCTGGTCAGCACCATTATCGGCTGTGCTTTAGTGACGGGGGCCTTTCCCGGTGGGGAATGGGCCATTCCTTTGAACAGTCTATTTATTGGTCTGGCCTCGGGATTTTTCTTCGGTCTATACAGCATTTTTGGCAAGGCGGCAAGCCGTAGATATTCTTCGCTTACCATTAGTACGTATACCTTTATATTTGCTGGAGTGGCCGTAGTTCCGTTCAGTGGTTTGTCGCAAAAACTGGACCTGTTATTCAATGCGGGCGTCTGGCTGAATACTTTAGGGCTGAGTTTGGTTTCTACAGTCCTGGCGTATTTTCTTTACACCCTGGGTTTGTCCTGGGTGGAATCCAGCCGGGCCTCCATTTTGGCTACCCTAGAGCCGGTTGTGGCTACCTTGATTGGGCTTTTGGTATTTGGCGATATGCTGACCATTTGGCAGGGCTTAGGTGTGATTCTGGTAGTTTCGGCTGTTATCCTTGTGGCGGAACATTCGAAAAAAGTGGTGAATCAGGAAATCCGCAAAACTTAACTTGCCAGAAAGATTTGCCTTATTGCTATGGTTCTACCAGCCATTAACAAGTAAAACGCAGCTGGCTGCATAGATGCCAATGTATAGGTGCCAAGAAGAGACATCGCATCGGTTTTGCTTCCCAGCCCAAATGGACTTACATAGAAGGAAAAGAAGGAAGAAAGAATGCATTAAAACATGAAAAATAACCGGGGTTGTAAAACGGGGCGGAGAAAGGAGCTGCGACATGGACGTAGACAAGAAAGAATCTCAACAGGCATCACAATCATCACAGACATCACAATCATCACAGGCAGCAGAAAGATATTTTCCCACCTTGGCCATCATGTCTACTGCCTACATAGCAGTGGGGGTGAATGCCCAGGGATTTAAAGCCATGCTGCCGCTGGTTCGGGATGATTTTGGCATTGGTCGGACGGAAGCGGGGTTTTACACAACTTTTTTCTTTCTTAGTGCAACGATTATTGCTATTTTCAGCGGTCGGCTGGTGGACAGATTTGGGCCCAAAGCTGGGCTTGTGTTTGGTACAGGCCTTATGGGTGTCCTGATGGTACTGCATTCTGCTGCGCCTTTTTTTAGTATGGTGCTGTTTTTATCTTTTTTGGCTGGAGTTGGATTTAGCATTATTACCCCTTCGATTAATAAAGGAGTTCTAGAAATGGTTCCTTATGAGAAGCGGTCAGTGTCCATTGGGATAACGCAGTCAGGTGCAGGCATAGGGGGCGTTTTAGGTGCCACCCTATTGCCTTTTTTGGGTGAAACTTTTGGGTGGCGGAACGCAATTTTGGTATCAGCTGCCATAGCCCTTTTGATGAGTGCAGCGATGGCCAAATTTTATAATCCCAAAAAGCTAAACCAAACCAAACACAGCGGGGAAAATGCGAATGCCAGTGAATCTCAAAGTTCGGAAAAGAAGAACTCGTTTTTGGCTGACCTTCGCTTATTAGGAGAAAATAAAGCGCTTTTAACTGTGATTATAATGGGGTTTGTGTTTGGATTTAGCATCGGCAATGTGACCACCCATTATGTCATTTTTTTAAATGAGGATATTGGTCTTAGCGCTACCCTGGCCGGTTTCAACCTGGCAATATTTCAGTTTGGCGGTATAGTTGGTAAGCCCAGCTGGGGGTATATTAACGACCAGTACTTGAAAAGCGACAGGCGAACAGGCCTTTACATTTTAGGGGTGTTTGTGACTGCTATGATGTTATTTCTGGGCTTTGTGGTGGCCCGGGTTTATCTACCGGTATTTGCGATTCTTGTCGTGAGTTTTCTGTTAGGTTTAGCCAGCCTCGGACTCCCTGGTTTGTTTTTTACGGCTTTGGGCGATGTGGTGTCTCAAAAATTGATGGGTACTGCCACGGGTCTTGCCCTGGTGTTTATTCGATTGGGCGTGGTAACCGGTCCCCCCTTCATAGGCGCTATAGCGGATTTTACTGGTCAGTATCAGCTGAGTTGGATCGTCTTAGGCATTATTGTGTTTCTTTTATCCACCGGTTTTTACATCAAAAGCGCTTCCTATTTGTCGCAATTGGCTGGACGCAGGGTCTAAAATAGATTTGAGTGGCATTGATTTTATTTGCTGTGCTCGTATTAAATGGTTGCGTTAGTAATTAAATTTGGAAATTTCTGCCTGCATTTCTTCGGCTAAACTGGCTAGTTGCTCACTTGCTTTAGCTATTTCATCCATAGAAGCTGTTTGCTCTTCTACGGAAGAGCTGATTTCTTCAGTGTTGGAAGAGTTTTCTTCTGCAATGGCAGACAAATCTTGAAGCTTGTCAATAATATCTTGCTTTTTCGCTTGCATTTGTGCTCCTGTTTCATTTAGAGCCTGCGCAATTTCTTCTAATTTTTTTATGCTTTGGTCTATTTCCTTAAACTTATTTTCGGTATCGTGTACTCCCTGAGTTTGCTCGCTGACAATGCCCTGTACTTCCTCCATGGTTGTAACTGCATTTTTCGATTTTTCACTTAACTCTTGCACGATATTTGAAATTTTCGTTGAGTTTTGATTAGCGTCTTCGGCCAGCTTTCTAATTTCATTGGCTACTACATTAAACCCTTGACCGGCTTCGCCTGCTCTGGCAGCTTCTATACTGGCATTTAAAGCCAGTAAGTTTGTTTGTTCTGCAATATCTTTGATCGTATCCGTAGCTATTTCTATATGGTCTGCGCTTTCTTTGTTTTCCTTAATTACATTGTAAATGGACTTGGCCGCTTCATTGCTCTCTTTTGTTTTTTGCGTCAGGTTTTCTACCACTTCAATCCCTTCTTTTCTCAAGTTAGTAATTTCTCCCGTGGCATCATTAAGCTCTTTCACCCTTTCCTGGTCTTGGTCAATCAAATTGCCAAATTCATCAGTGTCTTGAGAGGCTTGGTCGGTTTTTTCTGCCTGGCT
>CAZARY010000003.1:0-27508 GCA_964487675.1 uncultured Clostridia bacterium
TGCGACCTCCGGGTTATGAGCCCGACGAGCTACCAGACTGCTCCACCCCGCGTCGATTCCACAGCAATTATAGCGGAAATATTAACACTTGTCAAACAAATCATGCTTTGAAATCATGCTTTGATGTAATCATGTATTTGACAAATTATGGGTTTGACTTGTTTTGAATTATACCATTCCTATCTACTGCTTTGACGGATACATCTACCAACTATAGGAGACGGAAGAATTTTTTAAACCATAGGTTAAGAATTAAATCAGAGTTTGCCTATAAAACTAATCCTCTAAAATCAGTCCTAGCAACATATCATTATCACTGACATAAAAACCCTCTGCGCCCAAAAATTCAACCAGATAATATATGAGCCATCCCCCTGCTACAATTATATCACTTCTTTCCCTGGGTACATAGTATTTTTCAACCCTTTCTTCCATTTTTATTGCATTTAACTGCACAACTAATTGTTTCAAACCATGGGTTGGTATAAAGGAACCATGGATAGTTTCTTTTTTATAAACCGGCTGCTTAAGATATATTTGAGCGAGGCAGGTGGCAGTACCGCCAACGCCTAAGGTCTTTTCCCCCTTTTGAATGGTTTCCCTTAATAACGATAGCTCTTCTTCAGGCATACAAGTATCTAATTCGGTGCTTAGATAATGATTGATAGTCCCTGGATCTTTAATTCGACCTTCTTTGTCGCAAAAATGTTCAAAAATTTTCACAGCTCCTAGAGAACAACTCCTCACAATATTTGCTGCCTGGGAGATAAGCTCCATGCTGCCACCGCCCAAATCAAAAATCAAGGGCTCCCCTTGCCATTGGTGGGTAGCACCTAAGTAGGTCAACTGCGCCTCTTTCATGCCTTGGATCACTTCACAATTTAAACCCATCTGCTTTAGTTGTTCAAGAAATTCATTCTTATTTTTCGCATCTCTAACAGCGCTGGTAGCAGCCATTCTAACCGTGTTCACATTATAATAGGTCAACTCATCCAGCCAACTCTTTAAGACCTCTAATGTTTTATTAACTGCGTCTTCTCTCAATAAGCCAGTCTCTTTTATGCCTTGAGCCAAGCGAGTGGTCTTAAGGTCCCGCTTGATTTCCTTTATATTTTCAGCGTCATCAAATTCTACAATCAATAAACGCAGTGAGTTACTGCCAATATCTATAGCGGCTTTAATCAATCCTTCATTCATCGGACAAAATCCTTTTACAGCATATTTTAGTTTCTTTCATACAAAACCCTTTGTTCTCAAAATGCATGACGGGCATCTCCAGGTAAAAGCAAGCGCCCTTGGGGGTGTTTTCTGCACTAAGGTACCCCCCCATACTTTTTACTATCTGCATACTAACTGGCAATCCCAGCCCAGTACCACTAGCTTTCGTTGTAGCAAAAGGCGAAAAAAGTTTATCAATAAGATGTTCTGGTATCCCAGGTCCTGTGTCTTGAAAATAAATCTGTAAAACGTTATCCTGGAATTCTAGGTCCAATTTAATTTCCAGGCATTTGTTCGGGTTAGAAACTGTTTGAGACATGGCCTCAATAGAATTTTTTATGAGGTTGATGACCACCTGTTTCAATTTGCCGTAATCGCCCCTTACCCAAACAGGGTACCCTTTACAGGCAAAAGAAAGTTCAATATTATTTTTCATTAGTTGAGGATACATAAACTTTAACCCTTGGGATAGGTTTTCACAAAGCAATATCTTTTCCGAAACCAGGGGGGCTTCTGAGGGTTTGACTAGTTGGAGGAACTCCTGTAGCACACCTTCTAGCCTTGACACTTCACTCATAGTTACTTGTAAGTATTTTTGCCTTAAAGGCTCGTCCAGGCTTTCGTCTTGTATAAACTGTAAATATCCTTTAATAGCGCTTAATGGATTTTTTAATTCATGAGCTGTTCCAGCCGCCATCTCGCCTACTACAGCTAATTTTTCAGCCAATCGCAAGCGCTTTTGCAAGCGCTGATCTTCCTCCATTTTTTTGATGCTGCTGCTTGGAGATAACAATACTACAGCTCTTTTTCCATCTTTTTGTGAGTTGTAAACTTGAAAATAATAGCTTTGAAATTCTCCATTTATTTTGATCTCAGCCTTTTTTTCTGTGCTGTCCTCTTTTTGTTCAATCAAAAAGTTGATATATTCCTTTAAATTATAATTGGCTTTATGACAGCTCACCTGTAAATGAGAAATTTGTTCAATTGGCTTAGTTGAAGATGGATTCGCAAGTGCTTCCACAGCTTTGTTGATATAAATTATTTTACCTGCAGAATTGGTTACTATCACACCTTTGTCCAACGATCGTAAAACAAATTCCAGTTCACGATATGAGTCATATGAAGCCAAAATATCCACTCCTCTTATCCTTGTCACGAACCATATCACACCGTTCACAATCAAGGATAATACTTAAAATAATTACCAATCCCATAATATAGTAATTCTTCATATTTTGCACCCACACCTGCTTCAATTTTATGATTTGATTCCCTGTTTGTTCAGGGTGAAAAAAGTCAAGATTCAGCTATTCTTTAAGTATAGTATTTTCTTGGCTGGAGTGAAGTCAGTATATTAATGCGAAAAGCCGTACCAATCTTTTGACCGCACAATCGGTGCTTCGCTCACGCTTTGAATCCTCCTTTAAATGTTTGCTGTTTCAAAATAAAGGGGCATCAAATAAAAAAGGGCCTGATTCTAAATTCAAGGGCCCTTTTTACAGCTTTATACAAGTATTCTTTAGATACTTTAGAAATGATATACGCAAGCTTAATGGAACAAAAGCAACCAGTTGTCCCATGCTAATATGCCATTCTTCACTTTATTTTCCCTTTAAACTCAAAAGGCTCGAGAATCACCACTGCTTCGTTTGGATTCTGTATTTTTCCTGATGTCCCGTTGACGCTCTTCGCTATCTTTCATAAATTTAGCCATTTTGTCTTCAAAAGAAGCAGCTTTTTCTCTATTGTCTTTCACCTTGCGAAGGGAAAGTCCTATTTTATCCCCATTAATACTTAATACTTTCACCTTCACCTCTTCCTCTTCGTTGATAAACTTACGGATGTCCTTAACATAGGTGTCAGCTACTTCAGAAATGTGTACCAATCCGGTTCTTCCATCAGGCAATTCAACAAAAGCTCCAAAATTCGTGATACCTTTTACTGTGCCTTCTACAGTTTCTCCTTCTTTAAAGGACATAACTACACTAATTCCTCCCCAAGAAATTGTTAATGATGATTATATCTCAAAGTAAAAGGTCCGTCAAGAAAGCCTTTAATAATTAATTTTTTGCTCAATTTAATTGTGCTTTTGTCTGAGAATTTTTTACTCCTCTTTTTTATCACCTTCTTCAGGAATTTCTAAAAGTATATCCCCCTCTCGTATGTAGCCAAACTTTCTCCTTGCAAGGATCTCTATATAATCTAAATTCTCCAATCGGCCAATTTCTTCCTTTAACGCTTCTTTGTCAGATTTAATATGATCAATTTCTTTTTTTAATCTTTCTTCCTGTTGAGACAGCTGCATATATGTATAAGTTTGGTCAATCAATAAGAAAGCAAAATAAGCTAATAGAAGAATCAGGACTAACCTAAGTAATTTATGCTGCCAGGGGTTTTCCTTTTTTTTATTTCTACTCTCAATTGGAGGGGTGTTTTTTTGCTGACCAATCTCTCGTCGATTAAAGGTATATATGGGATCCTGACGTTTTGCCTTTCCACCTTGATTGAGTTTTGATCTGTCCTTATCTTTGCTTTGTTTGCCTTTGTAAGGAGTAGAAATTCGAGTCATCTTTCTCATACGATCACCCCGGATTGGACCTGAAGTAGTAGCTCTGTGTTATTGTTCCATTTCTTTTTTTAAATTTAAAATCCTTCTGAATGCTGCAAGTTCCTAAAAAAAGCGGGCTTCCCAGCCCGCTTTTCTAAAAGGATAACCGATCATTAAGAAATAAGTAAACATGTGAACAGAAAAGATAAGTAAGTTTGGATTAAATTAACTTTTCTTAACTTTTTCCTTCAGAGCTTTGCCCGCCTTAAATGCCGGGACTTTAGTGGCTTCAATGTGAATTACCTCGCCGGTTGCAGGATTTCTTCCTTCTCTAGCGGCTCTTTCTCTGACTTCAAAAGTACCAAACCCAATTAATTGAACCTTATCTTCTTGTGCCAGTTGGTCTGAAACCACTTCAAAAACTTCATTAACAACTTTTTCAGTGTCTTTTTTAGTCATACCAGTTCTTTCCGCTACTTTACTGATCAGTTCCGTCTTGTTCATAAAATACATCCCTCCTAAAGAGTAGTCTTAAAACAGGTGCCTACACAGTGGGCTTCTGCTTTAGCTATTCGAGGATTTTTTTGTAATTCCTGCTAAAAATCGAGAAAAAATCGCTTAAAATCCTCTTTTTTTTGCTTCATTCCAGTAATTGTCAAGTTCTTCCAGGTTATATTTGGAAAATTCTCCTTTATTTTCCTTTACTTGGTCCTCGATATATTTGAATCTTCGCTTAAATTTACTGATAGTATTTCTTAAACAGAGCTCAGGGGATAGATCAAAAAAACGGGACAAGTTCACAATTGCAAAAAGCAAATCACCCAATTCCTCTGCTAATTTCTCTCTACTCCTCTCTTCATAAGCCTCTGATAATTCATCTACTTCTTCATTAAATTTTTCATAAGCGCCCTGCTCGGTATCCCAATCAAATCCTAATTCACGGCATTTTTGCTGTATTGCTTCCGCCTGTAACAATGCAGATTTTTCTTCAGGGAGTTGGTCTAGGTGAGAAGTATGATCTGTTTCTGGTAAAAATGTATTTTTCTTTTCTTCTTGTTTTGGTTTCAACGTTTCCCCTTTTTTGTTTTGCTCAACTTTTTTTATTTCCTCCCAAGACAATATGCTTTCCCCGCTTTTGTTGTACTCACCTCCAAAAACATGGGGATGACGACGAATCAGTTTAGCTTCAATTTGTCTTAATACCTCTTCTATTTTAAATTCGCCATTTTCCTCCGCAATCTGGCTGTGAAAAATAACCTGCAGTAGTAAGTCGCCTAATTCCTCTTTCAATTCCCTGGACTCGTTTGTATCTATCGCTTCTATGACTTCCTGAGCCTCTTCCATCAAGTACGGTTTCAATGTTTGATGCGTTTGCTCTCGATCAAAATTACACCCGTCTGTACTTCTTAAGCGTTCCATGATCATTTTTAAGGGTAGGAGAGATAATTCGCTGCCACCTATATGTCTTATATTCAAATTAACGCCTGTACGCTGGCTGATAGACATTAAAATATCTATCCCCTCATCGGCGCGAGACTCTGCTAGATAAAGAGCACCTTTTCTTTCTAACTGATCCACCGGAATCGTTTCAAGGAATTCATAGGTTAGTGACATGCGGTTTAAAAATTTTTTTAGGCTTTCGCTTGTATAAGAAATAAGGGGTTGCCCTTCTGCTGTTTTGATGTCTTCATAGTCTTTTATTGTAACTGCTTTGTAAGGGTCTCCTGTGATAATAAATACCAGGATCGAAGGGCCATCCAGGTGATTCTCGGACATAAAATTTTGTTTTTCCTTCTTGGACAAAACGCTCCCCCCTTCTTATCTACCAAGAAGCCCTTGTTGATTCTGTGAACCTCTCTTGACTAAAGTCACGAGAATGCATGACGACTTTTCAAGGTTTAAAAAAGTTCTTCAGTTCTTCAGTTCTCCAGTGATCTAGGGGTTAGGCGACCATTTTCTCCAATGACTTGATAATAAACTGAAGCAAAGATAAAAGTCCAGCCTCATCATAACCAGAGATATCAATTTTCAACGCAAGAGATGTAGACCCCGAGGCCACAGTCATCTTACCTGGAAATCTATTGGTAAGCCGGAGTAGTCTTTCCCCACTTACCTGTTGGTCTGCATGGAACTCCAAGATAACTTTTTGGTTCTGCCTGGAGATAGATGATATTCCTACATTTTTCGCGGCAACCTTGAGCCTAGCCAGGGTAAGTAGATTTTTAGCAGCTAGAGGGAGCGGACCAAACCGGTCCCCTAATTCTTTTGCTAATTCACTGACTTCTTCATGAGTTTCAATTTTACTTATCTTTTGATAGATATCAATCTTTTGTTCATGATCCGCAATATAAGTAGAGGGTAGGTAAGCACTTATATTGATTTCCATTTGCACGTCTGCAGCCCTTCTTTCAGTTTTCTCTGCTCGTTCACCGCTTTCTTCTCCCTGCAGTTCGTCAACGGCACTGCGAAGCATCTTGGTGTACATATCAAATCCCACTGACATAATAAAACCATGTTGTTCGGGGCCCAAAATATTTCCAGCGCCCCTAATTTCTAAGTCCCTTAAAGCAAGTTTAAAGCCTGATCCTAATTCGGTAAATTCTTTAATCGCTTTCAAGCGCTTTTCGGCCTCCCGCGAAAGCACTTTATCCTTTTGATAAGTTAAATACGCGTATGCCATACGGTTTGTTCGCCCCACGCGACCGCGCAGCTGATAAAGTTGGCTGAGTCCCATTTTATCGGCATGATAAACGATAATAGTGTTTACATTTTGGATATCCAGACCCGCTTCTACAATAGAAGTAGAAACCAATACATCATATTTCCCCTCCAAAAAATCAAGCATTACCTGTTCCAGCTGTCGCTCGGGCATCTGTCCATGGGCTAGCCCTACCCTGGCATCTGGTACTTGGGTTTTGATCTCATGTGCTACAGCATTTATCCCTTTCACTCGGTTGTATACGACATACACCTGACCTTTTCTGCGCAGCTCCCGATTTATCGCCTCTCTCACCAGCTGGAGCGAGTGTTCCATAACATAAGTTTGTACCGGGAACCTGCCTTCCGGCGGAGTTTCAATCACACTCATATCCCTGACACCTACCAGAGACATATGCAGTGTTCTGGGAATCGGCGTAGCCGTCATTGTCAAAACATCTACATTCTTTTTCCACATCTTGATTTTTTCTTTGTGCTGGACTCCAAAACGCTGCTCCTCATCAATAATTAAAAGCCCGAGGTCCTCAAATTTTAGCGCACTGCTTAACAACTTGTGGGTGCCTATGATTATTTCGGCTCTACCAGTCTTGACTTCCTGCTTGATCTTTTTTTCTTCTTTGACAGAGCTAAACCGGCTCAGCACTCTGACATCTACAGGGTAAGGGGCAAAGCGCTCCCTAAAAGTTTGATAATGCTGTTGAGCCAAAATCGTGGTCGGAACCAAGAGACACACTTGTTTGCCTTCCATGACTACTTTAAAAGCAGCCCGCATGGCCACTTCCGTCTTTCCATACCCCACATCTCCACACAGCAATCTATCCATAGCTTTTTCTGATTCCAAATCCTTTTTGATATCGGCTACCGCCTTTTCCTGGTCCGAAGTTAATTCAAAGGGAAAATAATCTTCAAACTCCTTCTGCCATGGGGTATCCGGACTAAAAGCATATCCTTTTCTGGACCTTCTTTCGGCGTATAATTTGATGAGATCCTGAGCCAGCTTTTTCACTGATGACTTGACACGCTGCTTTACCCTTTGCCATTCAGTGGTACCCAGGGAATGCAGTTTGGGAGGTCGCCCTTCTTTGCCCACGTATTTTTCTATTTCATGTATCTGTTCAGTAGGCACATACAGGCTGTCATTTCCTTTATATTGTATATGCAAATAATCCCTGTAATGACCTCCCACTTCCAAGGTTTTAATCCCTAAATATTTACCTATACCATGTTTTTCGTGTACGACGTAATCTTCAACTTTTAAATCACGGTAATCAGAAACTTTCACCGAATTCTTTTTACTTTTTTTTCTTTTTGCTTTGCTTAGCTTCTGTTTTTGGCTCCCCCAAAGTTCATGAAAAGCTATCACAGCCAGGCAGCTATCTTGAAGTGTAAAACCATTTTTAATATCGCCTTCAACAATCAAAACAGAAGAAGTCGCACCGCTTTCTCGCAGTTGCTGCCATATCCTTGAACCGATTTCTTCTTTTTTTAAATTTTCCCTCAACGTTTGAGCTCTTTCCATACTGGGCACAAATAGAATTATTTGGTATCCTTGCTGGATCCAATCTTTTAGCTCCCGGATAAAATACTCCCATTGCCCGTAAAATTGAGCCATGGCTTGAAAAGGCAAATGTATCGTCTCGGATACCCTACCGTAGGGCACCTGTCGTAAGAAATTTGTTGAAGAGACCACCCTATTTTCGCAGCTCTTAAAAACTTCATCAAATGAGTAAAATAGGTCGCTTTCTCCAGGCAGGATTTTACCTTCCTCAATCAGAGATTCAGCCAGCTCTCTAATTTCGTTATGATAAAACTCTTCACTTTCTTGAATTCGATGGGGGTCATCCAGCCATATCATGCTGCGTGCTGGCAAATATTCCATGAGGGTTGCTGGATTATGTGAATAAAAATAATTGAGGTAGCGATACATTTGAGGGGTGACCATTCGTTCTTTAAGATAAGACAAGTCCCGGCTTATGCGTGCTTCTAACTCCGCAGCTTTTTCTACCTGCCCCTCCCTGGTAAGCCGCTCCTTTTGTTTGATAAATTCTTTCTCTAATCGTTCAATCCCCTGGTTTATCTTCAAATTATCCCCCAACACCAATAAACTGGCCGGGTCTATATGAATGGATTCATACTCCTCCAGTGATCTTTGACTAGAAAGATCAAATTCCCGAATGGATTCAATTTCATCATCAAAAAACTCAACCCGGGAGGGCATTTCTGCCGTAACTGGAAACACATCTAAAATGCCTCCTCGGAAACTGAACTGGCCTCTCTGCTCAACTATATTGGTATGTTCATAGCCCATAGAGGTTAACCGGGCAGCTAATGATTGAGGGGGTAATGCTTCTTGCCCTTTTTCCAGATAAATCGTTTTCTCCCAAAACTTATTGGCAGGTATATACTTTTCTAGGGCAGATTTCAATGAAAAAATATACAAGCCTTTCTGTTTATTATATAATGCATCTAACACTTCAAGCCTGGCAGTATTGACATCTCGACTCTGCCAGGTTAGCTCAAATGGATAGATGTGATGCTCCGGGAAATAAAAAACTTGATCTTCAGGCAGAAAAGCTTTTAAATCACTATACAGCTGTTCTGCCCTAGAGTTATCATAACTAATGACAGATATAATTTCCATACTTGTCGCACTGTACAACAGAGAAAGAACAAATGCCAGTTCAGAACCATCTACACCCGTTATTAACGGGTGTTTATTCCGGTACTCTTCCCCAGCAATAGAATATATACTTTTGACTTGGGAATGGTCAGAAATATTATTTAGAAAAAACTCCATATTTCCCCTCCTATAAAGTCGGGTTTATTATGTGAAATAATTCTCTTGTGTTTTAGTTATTATGTATGTTTATATAAGTTTACACAAATGCGCTGAAATATTTATGCCACTCTTTATTCTGCACTGTTAAGAAAGTTCATCGCCTGGTCAATGCCTTTCCGACAAAATATCTCTATGCCATCCGCTGCTTGAGAAAGTTTCTCCGTTAGTTCAGCGTATTCCTCTCGGGAAAAATCTTTGAGTACGTAGTTTGAAGGTTCCATTTCCGGAGGGGATTGTCCAATGCCAAATCTTATCCGTGGAAAGTCCTGGCCCCCTAGATTCGTGATTAATGATTTGACCCCCTTATGGCCTGCTGCACCACCACCAGGGCGCATTTTGACTTGACAAAAGTCCAGATCTAAATCATCGTGAATAATCAGGATATATTTATTTTGTAAGTCAAAGTAATCTTTCCACAATCGAACAGCATGCCCGCTTCTGTTCATATACGTAATGGGCTTAAGCAATATAACCTTTTCTCCATCTATCCGTATCTCATGCCAAAGTGATTGGAATTTTAACTTTGACACAAAAAGTCCGTACCGCTTACCCAGGTAATCCACTGTTAGAAAACCAATATTGTGCCTGTGGTACTGGTATTTTTTGCCTGGATTTCCTAGGCCTACCACTAATTTCACGTGTATTCACCACCCAACACGGAAAAAAGGGCGCAATCGAGGTAAGAGATTGCGCCCTGCCGGGTTTTATTCTTTCTCTTCTTCCTCTTCCTTTTCTTCTCCTTCTTCTGCTTCTTCCCCTTCTTCTGCTTCTTCCATTTCTTCTTCTAACTCTTCCTCCTCTTCTTCTTCAATGGTTTCGGGCGGCTCTTCTTCTGGTGGTACTATAGACATCACTGTTTCCTCTGGGCCAGTAACTAATTCTACGCCTTCAGGAAGGGCTAAATCTCCCACATTTATGCTATCATTCATTTCTACCTCACTAACATCCACTTCAATGTAATCAGGAATTTGGGTGGGGAGACATTCGATTTCAATTTCCCGAAGCTGATACTGAGCTACACCACCATCTTCAACGCCCTGGGGTTCGCCCGTAATTGAGATAGGCACACTGACCTGTAATTTTTCTGTTAAGTCAATAGTATTAAAGTCCACGTGCATAATGAAATTCTTAATAGGATCTTTTTGAATTTCCTTAAATACAGCCGGATAACTTTCTCCATTTTCCAGTTTGACCTGAAGCAGGACATTTTCTCCAGCTGCTGTTGACAGCGCTTCCCAAAGGACCCTTCTTTCAAGGGCAATCATTCTGCTTTCCAAGTCACGGCCGTAAATAACGCCTGGCACCCAGTCTTGATTGCGAAGTTTCCGTACATTACTTTTTCCCTTAAAATTTCTGTCTTGAACCTCAATCAATTTTCGTTCCATCTATAAATTCTCCTTTCCAAACAGACAATGATGTTCTGAATTAATATCAGCTAATAGTATATCTATTTTTCCTCTGCTCGTCAAATAAATTGCTTGTCTTTACATTATTTGCATTGCTTTTATTCAAACAACTTGCTGACGGACATCCTGTTGTGAACCCTCAATATTGCCTCCCCTATTAAAGGTGCAACAGAAAGCACCGTGATTTTATCCAACTTCTTTACTTGGGGTAAGGGTATGGTATTGGTTACCACCACTTCATCGATAGGAGCTCGGGCAATTCTTTCAATGGCTGGACCGCTCAGCACTGGATGGGTGCAACAGGCAAAAACCTGTTCAGCCCCTTGTTTTATCAGGGCTTCTGAAGCTTTGGTGATCGTGCCTGCCGTATCAATTAAATCATCGATTAAAATGGCTGTTTTACCGTTTATTTCTCCTAAAACATTCATGATTTCAGCCACATTATCATCAGGTCGCCTTTTATCAATAATTGCAATAGGGCATTTTAATAGTTCAGCTAAAGAGCGGGCTCTCGGTACACCTCCCATGTCTGGAGAAACCACCACTGGGGACTTAATTTCCTTTTTTATAAAGTAATCGCCCAGGATGGGTACCCCTTTAAGGTGGTCCACGGGGATATCAAAAAATCCTTGGATCTGCTGGGCGTGAAGATCCATGGTTATCACTCGGTCTGCCCCAGCAGTTTCAAGTAAATCTGCCACCAATTTTGCAGTAATGGGGTCTCTGGCTCTAGCCTTTCTATCTTTCCGTGCGTACCCGTAATAAGGAATCACAACGTTGATAATTTGAGCTGATGCTCTTTTGAACGCATCTAGCATGACCAATAGTTCCATCATATTTTCATTGACTGGTGCACAAATTGGCTGTACCACAAATAGGTCTGCGCCCCGCACACTTTCGTCAATCACCACATCAATTTCGCCATCGCTAAATCTTGGGGTCCTGCCTTTTCCCATGTCCACATCCAGGTAATTGATGATTTCTTTGGATAATTCCATATTGGCCTCACCTGAAAAAATTTTCACATTGCTGGTATCGCCTTTCTTTTCAAGTTTATCTATCAAGTGAACTCCCCCTTCAATTTAGTCTGATATAAAATGACATATCTTTATTCACCCTGGCCAAACCGTTTTAAAACCCAATCTTTTTTGTTGATCTGACGAGCCCGAGCAATCCCTAAACTGTTTTGGGGCACTTCATCAGTTATCGTACTCCCAGCAGCTATAAAAGCCCCGGCTCGAACCACAACAGGAGCCACCAGGTTGGTGTTGCACCCAATAAAAGCATAGTCCTCAATAACAGTACGGTGTTTGGATTTGCCATCAAAATTTACAATGACAGATCCCGCCCCAATATTAACTCCAGCACCCACTTCGGCGTCTCCAATATATGCCAAGTGATTTGCCTTTGCCCCTTCTTTAATCAAGGAATTTTTCACTTCTACGAAATTCCCTATTTTTGCTCGGGCATGGATTTCAGTTTGAGGTCGAATGTGTGCATTAGGCCCAATTTTCACCTGAGCGCCTATTCGACTATCCAATACTTTAGAGCTTTCGATTTGCGATTGTTCGCCGATATAAGTGTTTTCTATGTATGTACCAGGACCGAGAATACATCCCCCTGCTATTTTAGTATCCCCCTGCAAATAAGTGCCAGGATAAATAAGGGTGTCGGGCTGTATTTCTACCCGAGGATCTATATAAGTGCAATCTGGATTTATGATCGTCACACCCTGCTTCATATGGTGCTCATTAATTTCCCGCTGCATCCTCTTTTCGGCCCGAGCTAGTTCGGCCCTGTCATTTATTCCCATAGTCCTTTCTGTCGATTCAGCCTGGTAACCTAAAACCCTTTTCCCCTGTTTATATAATAAGCCAATTACATCGGTTAAATAGTATTCCCCCTGGGTGTTTTCAGTCCTTAAGTTTTCAAGAGTGTCAAAAAGAGAATAGGTGTTAAATACCATAACACCCGTGTTTATTTCCTTAACAGCTTTTTCATCGCCACCGGCATCCACTTCCTCCACTATATATTTTACATGCCCATGAGGGTCTCTGATGATCCGACCATAGCCAGTCGGATGGTCCATGCTTGCCGTCAAAATGGTTCCAGACGCTTGCTGCGCTTTATGGTAAGAAATAAGTCCTTCCAGATCTTTTTCAGATAAAAGTGGGGTGTCGCCTAATAAAATCAAGGTGGTCTCATAACTGATGGAAGAACCGCTGCATAAAACAGCATGCCCGGTCCCCATTTGATCTTTTTGATAGACCGTATGAAGTTCTCCATCATAAAATTTTTCCGCAAGGTATCTTTCCACAACTTCCTTGCCATACCCAACCACCACAATTTGTTCGTCTGTAACCATTCTTGCTGGTGCTAGCACATGCCATAAAATTGGCAAATTGCAAATTTTATGGAGTACTTTGGGAGTTTGAGATTTCATACGGGTTCCTTTACCTGCCGCAAGTATCACCGCGCTTACGCCATCCTTACCCAACGCTTAGTCACCCTTTCTTTTAGATTTCCAAAACCGATTATTAAGTGCAAGTTATTAAAGTTATTCAAGTTAGATCAGAAAATCAGAAAAACAACATTAAACCTTTACAAGAGGAAAAAGGAGCGACAGCCCCTTTTTCCTTGTTATACGCCGATTTTTCTAAGTAAACTTAAAAAAACTGTTTAATAATCGCAGGGATTAGATAAATTAAACAGTTTCTACGCCTTCCATTTCCTGGTAACTTTCTAGTACCAGATCTCGAATCTTGTTTCTCAGTTCTGCTGTTATAGGGTGGACAATGTCAAAATACTCATCTTCTTTCCCTTTGCGGCTGGGCATCGCCACAAACAGACCGCTGTTCCCCTCAATAACTTTAATGCCGTGGACAGCCAAGGCCTCATTAAAAACAACGCTTGCTAGGGCTTTCACTTTGCTTTCTGTTTTGATCAGTTTGAATTTAATGCTGCTAATCTCCAGGGACAAATTTCTCCACCACCTTGTATTGTTTGAGTTTTTATTCATTTCTACATCGGCTCTGCATTATCCTGCCAAAAAGTCCTAAAAGTGTTGAAGAAAAAGAAGAAAAAGAAATTCCCAAAGAATCTAAAAACCGGAAGATGGCTTGAATCAAAGTATTTCATGTTGCAAAATAATTTTTTTAGCTAATTCCAGGTCACTAGCTTTATCGATATCTATACCCAGTTCTGGATATTCGGTGATTACCACTTTAGCCTTTATTTGGAGAACACGAGAAATTTTAGTTTCTGCCTCCTTCAGAGTAAGCCTCCCTGAAACAAATTGAATTAAAAAAATTATGCCAAAATTCATAGCCAACAAGAGAGGATTTTTTCGGTGCATAATTAATCTATGAATTTGATTATAACGAGGAGGCAACTTCTCTGGTTTGAAATAAAAAACATTGCCCCCAGTAAATCTCCCGTCAGCAAATGGGAAATATGTGCGCTCAACTTCTGAAAACCTCTTTTCGGTGACATCTTTAGAGATAACAGGGTAAACCAGATCGTAATCCGGATGGCATTGGTCAAGAAAATCATCAATGGCCTGAGCAGTGATCAGTGGAATATCTGAAGTAACCACCAGGACATTGCCAGGGGGAGAAGTCTTTTCTATGGCTTGTAGCAAATTATCCACCACTTTGTCTGAACCCGTAGTATCTATGACACTATCCCTATACTGGGGTAGTACCTCTGCCATTAATTTTTTCGGTCCTACCAAAAAAACTTGCTCTATGTAACGCGATTCTTCTAAAGCCCGGACAATATAACTAATCATGGGGCGTCCATTAATGGGAATCAGTGCTTTATTTTGATTGTAATGGTTATCTCTTTTCCCTCTCTCATGCGCCAATTTACCCGTGCTAGTTCCAAAGCATTCATCCAGATCTCCGATTTCAATATTTCCTGCCAAAACAAAGCAGTAAACCATGATTATACCCCATTTCCGTTTTTCACTTCTCCCCGGTCAGGGAAGGCCAGGTAAGTTTTATGGTTATGACGATTTAATATTTTTTGGGCCTGCTGAGCATATTCCAAGTTATCAAATATGCCATAAATAACTGCGCCACTGCCACTCATGAGAGATTTCAGGGCGCCGGCTTTATTAATTTCAGCTTTTATTCCAGCCAAGGCTTTATACCAGTTAAAAATGACTTCTTCCATCCTATTGTACATGCCTGCCGCCATTTGATATAAATCGCCTTTATCGATCCCGGATATCAGTTGATTAAATTGAGCCTCATCGTTTGAAGTCGATAAAAACGTATTTTCTCTTGGTAAATTCAACCCCTGGTAAACTGTCCCCGTATGAATAGTTACATTTGGTTGAACCAGTAAGAAAGTGCAGTGAGAAAGCGGAGTTAAAGGCGTTAGTTGTTCTCCTTTCCCTTGCGCTAATACAGTACCCCCTTTTAAGCAAAATGGCACATCCAAGCCCAGTTGAGCAGCCATCCATTCCATGTGAGCATGGGATATGTCCAAATGAAACAATTGATTGATGCCCCTTAGCGCTGCAGCTGCATCAGCGCTCCCCCCTCCCAAGCCAGCTGCAATGGGGATTCTTTTGTCCAAAATAATTTCCACAGGCGGGATATGATAATGCGCTCGAAGCATTTGAACCGCTTGAACTACCAGGTTTTTTTCTCCAACTTCACTTAAATTTTCATTTATCTTATGCTGATTAACGCCCAGGCGAATTACATCTTTTTCAGTATTATCGTCCTTAACTGCAGCAATGGTCAGCTGGTCAGACAGGGATAGAGACTGCATCACCGTCCTGATTTCATGGTATCCATCTCGCCGCTTACCCAAAACGTCCAAATAAAGGTTGACTTTAGCCGGAGCTCTCACATGTAAGATTTGCGTCCCCATGAAATGGTGCCTCCGTTCCTGAATTCCTTCGATTTGTAAGTCTTTGGTGCAACGCCCGCTCTTTTCACCCTTGTGTTTGAGAATTTATACCATTTTTTCTAGGCGATGTTTTTGAGTAATGCCCGGAATGCGCCCTCTTTTTGCAATGGGTTTTCCCTCTACTTCTTTCACATCCATGGTCATATCATTCTGCTTAGCGCTGGCGATATAACTGCCTACGCCAAAAGCTTCTACATGCGTATCTCTTAATTCTGCGATTCGCTCTGGGTTCATTCCCCCAGAAGCCAATATTTTAACATGGGAAAAGCCTTCCTGATCAAGTCTGGCTCTGACCTCTTTAACCAGTCCAGGCGTTACCCCGCCTCGTTCAGAAGGGGTGTCCAGTCTAACCCCATGTAAATCATCTTGGAGGGTTCTTGCCACTCTTAAAGCTTCTTCTGCTTCATCTTTAAAAGTATCCACTAAAATAATTCGAGGGTCGCCCGAAGGCATCACCTGATGGTAGGCCTCCGCAATCCTTAGCGTATCGCCCACAATCAGTATGATGGCATGGGGGACAGTGCCGGTAGGTTTTAAGCCTTTCAATTTTGCTCCAAGAATACAACTGCATCCATCGAAACCACCTACCAGGGCGGCTCTTTCCATAACCGGCGCCACAGCCGGGTGGGCATGCCTAGCACCAAAACAGACAAGTTGTTTATCAGGGCCGGCAGCTTCACGGCACTCCCATGCGGCATAAGCCCACCCAGCGGAAGTGGCAAGAATACCTAACAAGGGAGTTTCATAAATGCCTATTTGGCTATATGGGCCTTTAATCCTCATCACAACTTCCTTTGCCTCAAAAGGTGCCCCTTCTGGCAAAGCCCAAATTTCTATATCTTCTTCATCGGCCAGCAGCTTTAAAGCTTCTTCCGTACCTGCCATAATCCCCGTCCGGGCCGCAAAAATTTCTACGGTGACTTCCCGGTCCGCCTCATCTAAGTAATTTAAAATTTCTTGACTGCGAACAAAGTATATATCTGTTGTGCCACCGTTAATGATTTCCTCGTGATTTGCAGACCAAAGGCGTCTATCAGGCGCAATTTGCCAGTTTTCCACTTTGGATAAGGAATCCAAGCGCTCCATATTTAAAATCTCCTTTCCCTGTACTTCGAGTATTTTGAGTTTCCTTGCCTTCGTTGATACTTTATTGGTGAAGCAGATTTTTTAGATCGATCGCTTACAATTTTCACCCCACCTATGAAAACTAGACCAAGGAATACCACACCTAGAACCAGGTGTAACCCCCACTGACTCCATGCCGTAAGCATCACATCATTCTTAGCATAAAGAGAAACAGCAGTTATTGCTTCTCTATTAATCGACACATTAAGTTGACCTACCCGGGTCCCCGCCTCTATAGGGGCTTCCAAGTCCTCCATCGATATATCCTTTTCCAGGGCGTTTGAAGCCGAAACAGCCACAGGAAATTCAATGGCCTCCCGGGTCTCCACCTTTAATACATCCCTACCATTTGCAATCTCCGTAGTTTTAACCACTTCATTAGAATGAATGATCTCTTTCATTTTATAGTTATCAAAGCCATAATCCAACAGCTGTTTGGCATCCTCATAGAGTCGATTTCGGGGTGAGTTTAAAACCACAGCAATTAAACCCAAACTGTCTCTTTCGGCCGCGGCCACGAATGTGTGACCCGCTTGACTGGTGTATCCTGTTTTCACCCCCATAGCCCCTTTATAATTATCCAAAAGTTGGTTCCTATTGATAAGCTGTCGTTCATCTTCTTCTCCGGCAGGCCAAGGGATAGTTAACTGGGTCTTGGTAACCGCCCTTCTAAATTCCAAATTGGTTAAGGCCTCGCGGGTTATCATCCCTAAATCATAAGCAGTGGTCACATGGTCTTGATCGGGTAAGCCATGAGGATTGGTAAAATGAGTATTTTGAGCGCCTAATTGAGCCGCTCTCTGGTTCATTAAGTTAGAGAAATAATCCACATTGCCTGCTACGTGTTCAGCCATAGCAACTGAGCCGTCATTCGCAGAATTAATCATCACCCCATACAAAAGGTCCCTGGCATTAATGACCTCCCCAGCTTCCAGGTATATAGAAGAACCACGGGTACCATAAGCATTTTGACTGACCGTAATGTGTTCCCGCATAGAGGTGTTCTCAATAAATAAAAGGGCAGTTAAAATTTTTGTCGTGCTAGCAGGTTCCATAGAGCGGTGCTCATCTTGACCATACAAAACTTCCCCTGTTTTCATCTCCATTAAGATCGCTGTCTCTGCTGCTACATCCGGCTCCTTCAGTTCACCAGGAACTGCTTGAGCTGCGCCTCCATTCATGATTATATGTAAAAAGACTACAATAAGTGAGATTCTTCCCATCAAACGTTTCAAAGACAGCCTTAGCTTTAGTATATAAGATTGCGTCACCTTATCATTCTCCTTTTAAAACTTCATATATGTCATTATAACGAAACTTGGATGAAAATTGCAATAAGTTTAAGCACGGGAAAGGAAAGACTGATCAAAAAAGAAACCCCTGTTTTTTCAGGGGGATTCTTTATCATGGTAAATATATTATTTTCTATAGCTTTCCTCATCTTTCCGCTTCATTAGTCTAATCCCTGCCGGTCAATTCCATATTTTCACAGTGCTCACATAGATCCGTCCGCGGTTCCACCTCTGTAGCAACATGGTTGAGGAAGGCATCCATTTCGGAACGAAATGCCCTCACCGCTTCTGGATTTATGCTGTAAAATATCCATTTGCCAGCCTTACGAAATTTGACCAGATGACAATTTTTTAAAATCTTTAAGTGATGAGAAGTGGTAGATTGAGACATATTCATTTCTTCCATTATTTCGTAAACACAGCGTTCTTGTGCACTCAGTAACTTCAATATTTTCACCCTGTTCTCATCAGCTATGCCTTTTAAAGCGTGGATCAAATCATCCATATGCATCACCTCTACTTCGCCTTATTTTCATTCACATAAAAGATTGTTCATAAAAAAACATATATGTAATATGTAACCACCCCTGAGCCTTATCAACTGACTCTAATTATACTTTTCACTAGCCAGGCTTGTCAAGAATTTTCTGAAAAAACCAGCAATAATGAAAAAAACATGCTGTTTATGATACCAAAAAGGCCAAAAATGGCTGCTGAATAAAAAGAGCCCTGGAAAGGGCTCTTTTTACTCGGCAGCCATGATCTGCTGCGTATCATTTTCCAGGGTCAGTTCTACTGTTTTTGTTAATACGTCTGCATAGTTAAAGGTAAATCTTTCCGAATATGAAGGTTTATCTACCCTAATGATGAATAAAGAAGGATACGTGTTTTCTAAAATTCCTTCTTTTTCAATCACCTTTTTTCTACCGCCATTTGCCTTTAATTTTATCCTTTGACCAATGCATTGATCGAGGGATTTTTTGATTTCACCAAGCGATTCTTTAGCCGGCATACACGTCACCCCCATCCTAACTTAACACATGGGGGAATTTTTGTCAAGAAACTTTTATTTTAGCAACTTGTCAGGTCATTTGTCAAGTTCCATCAAGAAAACAAATACTTAATTTTTCTGAGAAACCCTACATTTGGAAATGCTAATCATTTTACCTAGGATGACGTGAACCGAACCCAGTCCTTTACTTGGTATATTTATCAGCCACTTTTGAAGCCCCATAAGAATCGGGTTTGATTTTTGGGGAAAAACCACTCCCCATAACCATCCCTACCACTTCTCTAATTAATTCTTTGGTTTCACCTTTTTCCCCGACATCTAAATGTATCTCCAGGTTTAAATGTTCGTCTTTAATCCTGGAATGTTTTAGTTTTTGAAATAAATCCCCTGCTACTTCAACACTGAGAGAAGTTTCATAAAAAATCCTATGCCGCATGGAGTGAATGTTATTTTCATAAGTTCTGGTATAAAAGTAGCGAGCTCCTTTGCCTTCACGATGAACAATAATAGCCGTGACAAAACAGCTTGTTTCATTTAAGTTGTGCGAATCTGTCCCAATAATTAAATTATACTTATCGCTAGAAGCATCCATGATATAATTCACAATATCCCAGTATACCTCTGTTATGTTTAGTTTGCCTCTAGAAGGACTGATATACATAATTCTAACACTGCCTTTCCTCGGTGATTTTTGGATTCAAAATTGCATAATAGACATTTTATCGCCGATCGACAAAAGAGTGATTCTTCAATTGTTTTAAAACGAATCCACCAATAGGTAAAATTGCCCCTTTACAAATCACTAACCTGCCTCATATATATTATTATATAAAATTTTGAAAATTTGAGCAAACTCTTCTAGGGTAAGGGATTCTCCTCTAATCCGAGGAGAAAAGTTGTTTTGTTCTAGTGTCTGCATTAGCTCCTGTTTATTTCCCTTGTACAACGGTAAAATATTGTTCACCAGCGTTTTCCTTCTTTGGTTGAACGCTCGTCGAATAAACTGAAAAAATTTCTTTTCATCGTCCACATGAACCGGGGGAGACTCCTGGTTCAACAAGCGTAACACCGCTGAATCTACCCTGGGTTGAGGATAAAATACCTTTGGCGAAACTGTAAAGGCTTCTTCTATTATAAAGTAATACTGTAACAGCACACTGATGGCCCCGTAATCCTTCGTATTTGGTTTTGCAGCAAATCTTCGAGCCACCTCTTTTTGCACCATTAAAACCAATTTTTCCAGGGGTAAGGCTGAAGTTGCTAATTTTACAACCAGGGGAGCCGCAATGTTATAAGGAAGATTGGCCACAACTTTAACTGGATGGTCTTCCGTATTTTGATCTAAACAAGGAAACTTCTCTTCCAAGGTATTATAATCCAATTGCATAGCATCTTCGTGGATCAATTTTACATTTTTATATGGAGACATGGTTTCGGCCAAGATTTTATTTAAATCTGGATCAATTTCTATCGCAATCACACAGCCACCTTGAGAAGCCATTTCTACTGTCATAGTCCCTAAACCCGGCCCCACCTCCAAGATCCGGTCACCCGGTCTGATGTCAGCAATCTCTAAAATTTTTCGGACGATATTCCCATCCACTAAAAAGTTTTGGCCTAGATTTTTTTTGGGCTGGATATGATAGCGCTTTAAAAGTTGTGCCACTTCCTTGGGAGAATATAGAGGCAACTAAACACACTCCTCGTAGAATCCAAAGGTTATTTTTATCCCTCTAAATGAAATAATGTTTTGGCATTTTGTCCCGTTTGCTCTATCACTTTTTCCAGCGGGATCTCTTTTAGCTCGGCCACAGATTCGGCCACCAATCTTACATAAGCCGGTTCATTTCTCTTCCCCCTAAAAGGCACAGGGGCCATATAAGGACAATCTGTCTCTACCATCATTCGGTTTAAAGGAACTTCTTTTACCACTCGATGTAATTTCCGAGCTTTATCAAAAGAAATATTGCCAGTGAAAGAAATATAAAATCCCATATCCATAACCCGGTGAGCGATCTCTTCATCACCAGAAAAACAATGAAATACCCCGCCGTGTAATGTTCCTTTATACTTGGATACCAGGTCAAGGGCATCTTCGTGGGCAGCGCGATCATGTACGATAATGGGAAGTTTAAGGTGTGCTGCAAGTTCCAACTGTTTATCAAAAACTTCTAGCTGCAGCTTCTTGTCGGAATAGTTTTTAAAATAATCCAATCCCATTTCCCCTAACGCCACGATTTTGTGTGGATGATTTTTTACCATTTGCTCTATTTCTTTTGTAAACCCTGAAGATGCAGCATCAGCATCGTGCGGATGAATGCCAACTGAGGCCCATATTTCTGGATATTCTTCTGCCAACTGGATTGATTTCCGGCAAGAATCTAAAGTAATGCCCACATTGATAATATTTTTTACACCCTTTTGCCTGGCCCGAGCCACCACTTCGTCTATATCCGGCATTAGTTTTTTATGATCTAAGTGCGCATGAGTATCCATCAAACCCATCTCAAGTCACCTGACTTCCATTAGAAATTGTCCCTTGAGAAAACACCGGGATCGCCAACTCCCCCGTATCCTTGTCAGAAGCAGCCAGAATCATGCCCTCAGATTTGACGCCTTTAATTTTTGCGGGTTCTAGGTTTGCAACTAGAATGACCTGGATCCCAATTAAATCGCTTTCCTTGTAATCCGTTTTTAATCCGGCCACTACCTGACGGGTTTCAAATCCCAAGTCCACAGTCAATTTCCAAAGTTTATCAGCGCCTTTGATAGGTTCTACATCCGTGATCTCAGCCGAACGTAGATCCATTTTTTGAAAGTCTTTTATAGTAACGCTCTCCTTTAAAGGTGGGTAATGCCCTATTGTCTGTCTTGATGCTTCTTGTTCCGCGCTCTCCTGATCGGGTTTGGGAGGCTCGTTTCCGGGGGTTTCTAAAGTCTCTTTGGTACCTGTCATGTAAGCCAGCTCTTCCTGGATGTCCAAACGTGGAAACAATGCTTTTTCCCGGTTCACACGGGCTCCAGCAGAAAGGTGCCCCCAGCTCCCCAGGGTGTCACAACTTTGTAAGTGCTCGTCTGCTTTAATCCCTAGTTGATGGAAGATTTCTTTCGGGGTTCTCGGCATGAACGGATACAGCAAAATCCCTATATGCCGTAAGCTCTCCGCCAAATTATATAGAACAGTTCCTAATCGTTCTTTTTGTCCTTCATCTTTTCCTAGCACCCAAGGTTCCGTTTCATCAATATATTTATTGCTTCTGCCAATAAAATCCCATACACACCGGAGTGCTTCAGAATAGTTTAACCCGTCCATATGGCCTTCTATCTTATCTGGTAATTTACAGGCTTTCTGAATCAAATCCTCATCTATTTTTTCCCTGGGACCTGGTTCTGGCACTTTACCATCAAAATATTTATCAATCATAGCCACCGTCCGGTTGAGCAAATTGCCCAAATCATTGGCTAAATCAAAATTTATTCTTCGAACCAGGGCCTCCAAGTTGAACACCCCATCCGATCCAAAGGAAATCTCCCGGAGTAAAAAGTATCTCACGGCATCCGAGCCATAACGCTCCGCTAAAACTTCAGGATCTACCACATTGCCTTTTGATTTACTCATTTTCCCTTCTTCTAAAAGCAACCAGCCATGGCCAAAAACCTGTTTGGGTAAGGGAAGACCCAGGGCCATTAAAAATATGGGCCAGTAAATAGCATGAAAACGGACAATCTCCTTAGCCATCAGATGAACATCACAAGGCCAGTATCTTTGAAAGGAACGGTCATTTTCACCCATATAACCTAGGGCTGTGATATAATTGCTCAACGCATCCAGCCAAACATATATTACGTGGTCCCGGTCCATAGGCACCTCTATCCCCCATTGAAAGGTTGTGCGGGAGACACATAAATCTTCCAATCCCGGTTTTAGGAAATTATTGATCATCTCATTTTTCCTGGATTCAGGCTGAATAAAATCAGGGTTTGCTTCTATGTGTTCTAGGAGTTTATCTGCATAGTTACTCATTTTAAAGAAATAACTTTCCTCTTCGACCCATTCTACCTCTCTTCCGCAATCCGGGCATGTTTTGCCTGCTCCCAGCTGCCGTTCAAGCCAAAAGGATTCACAGGGCGTGCAGTACCACCCTTCATAAATCCCCTTATATACATCGCCTTGTTCGTAAAATTTTTGAAATATCTTTTGTACCGCTTTTTTATGCCGATTTTCAGTGGTACGAATAAAGTCATCATAGCCTATGTCTAATATTTTCCATAAGTGTTTGATCGATTTCACTATTTCATCAACAAATTGCTGGGGCTCTTTTCCATGCTCTCTGGCCTTTCGTTCAATCTTTTGACCATGTTCGTCTGTTCCAGTTAAAAACATAACGTCATAGCCCATCAACCGTTTGTATCGAGCCATACAATCGGCAGCCACAGTGGTATAAGAGTGGCCAATATGGAGCTTGTCGCTGGGATAATAAATTGGGGTGGTAATGTAAAAAGTTTCAGGATTAGCACCTCGGGACATATTTTTCCCTCCCATTTCTTATTTATTAATAAAACAAAAAGCCTTCACCGACGGGGTGAAGAAGGCCTATAATTTCACCCTATAACGATTTGTTCAATCAAAACTGCAGCGTGCTTACACAATAAAAAAACAAAAACAACGACACCCTCATTTTTGCATTTGATAATTAGCAAACCGTGCTAAATTTATTTAGTGTAAGTTTGCCCCATTTGCGTCCCAGTTTTTGTGGATTGAACACAAAAAAACCTGCAGCAAACACCCTCTAATTCATATGGATTATCAAAATTATATCAAATAAATTTTTAGTGTCAAGCTATTCCCCGTCACCATGCCCTTACTGGTAGGCGGCTCTCTTTTCCCTTGAGGTTAATTTCTATTGCCTTTTGTCACGCATTGGCACTGTATATATTTTACTAATATTTCATTTTTTTCTTTTCAAAGCAGGAATTTTTTGTTATACTATTGATAGTAATGTCGAATATTGTCAAATCCGAGGGAAAAGGAGGGAATACAATGAAATCCACAGGCCTAGTACGCAAAGTCGATGAACTGGGTAGAATCGTTATTCCTATAGAATTGCGACGTAACCTGGGTATAGAGCAAAGGGATGCCTTGGAAATTTATATTGAAGGAGAAAATATTATCCTGAAAAAATATGAACCGGCATGCATTTTTTGCGGAACTGCCAACGAAGGCGAAATGGTTAACTACGAAAATAAGAATATTTGCAAGCCTTGCACGCAAACATTGGCAGAAAAAGCAAAAAAATAGCAACAATCTATCACATATAGATCCCGGTTTGCTAAACGAAATTAAAGGTGAGTCTTTAAGACTCACCTTTTTGTGTGTCCAATTTAAGGGCTTCCTGGTAAACCTTGTTTTTTGCTATCCCGCTCAATTCACTCACCAATTTGATGGCATCTTTCTTGCTAAATCCTGCTGCTATAAGCTGACTTAAATGGTCATGAAGATTTGTATCTGTTACCTTTGCTCCCGCTTTATCTTTGGACCCCCCTTCAATTATTACCGTTGTTTCTCCTTTTATCTCGTCCCTCTGCTCCAACGTCTGGATAATATCTTCGCATTTTCCCCGGATAAATTCTTCATGGAGTTTGGTCACTTCCCTGGCAATGACAATCTGCCGTTGTTCTAGTACAGGCATTAATTCGGCCAAAGTTTTTGTTAGCCTCCTGGCATTTTCATATAAAACCACGGTATCTTCAGATACCGCAATGCTATTCAACGTGTGCTTCCGTTTACTCCCTTTTTCAGGAATGAAACCAAGAAACAAAAATGAATCCGTATTAAGACCTGAAGCGGTTAAAGCTGTAACGGCTGCTGAAGGTCCTGGTAAAGGAACGATAGGGATGTCCTTATCAATAGCATGCTTGACCAAGTACTGGCCTGGATCTGAGATACCGGGCGTACCAGCGTCTGCCACCAATGCAATATTTTCACCCTTCTTCAGCCTGTCAAGGATTATTCGGCCCTTTTTTTCCTGATTAAACTTATGATAACTGGTCAGCTGTTTTTTGATTTCAAAGTAATTAAGCAATTTTTGAGTTCTCCTGGTATCTTCACATGCGATACAATCGACCTCTTTTAAACATGTTAACACGCGGAATGTAATATCCTGCATATTTCCAATTGGTGTGGGACAGATAAATAGGCTCCCTTCATAATGAGAAAAATCCATGGCTCTATCCTCCATACCTAAATAACTTTAAACCCAAGCAATAAAAATATTATTGAATTATGTCCCTTTTAATCCATTTTATCCCATCTATTCTGACAGCGTGGGTGGGGGGTATTTCCATAACATTCATTTTCCCCACATTCATTTCCTTCTTGGCCTTCCTGCTGTGATTGACTTTGATTTTCCAGCCTTGCCTGTGCTAAACTTTCCTTGTCAATGTCTTCAAGGGGTACCTCTTTAATCTGATGGGTGTCGTTCATTTTTACTTGAACCGTTTCTTTAACCACATTAAAATCCGTGACTTCGGCTTCTTCCTCTTCTATTTTCACTATACTGCCGGGGGATGGAAATACTTCCTGGGCTTTTTCATAAATATCTGATTCATAACGCAAACAGCACATCAACCGGCCGCATACCCCAGAAATTTTCCCTGGGTTTAAAGCCAGGTCTTGGTCTTTCGCCATCTTAATGGATACGGGCTCAAAATCTCCTAAAAAACTGGCACAGCATAGTTCACGTCCGCAAGGGCCAATACCACCAAGCATCTTTGCCTCGTCCCTAACTCCAATTTGGCGCAATTCTATCCTAGTTTTAAAAACACCAGCCAAATCTTTGACCAGTTCTCGAAAATCCACTCTGCCTTCAGCGGTAAAATAAAAAATGATTTTACTGTCGTCAAAGCTTTTTTCTACATCTACCAGCTTCATATCCAGGCCATGTTTATCAATTTTATCCAAACAAATATTAAAAGCTTCTTCCTCTTCTGCTTGAATTTGCTGGTATTTTTCTTCATCCTTAGGGCCAGCTTTTCGTATCACCTGTTTTAAAGGAGCCACAATCTCCTTCTCCGTTACGTATTTCGGACCTGTAACCACTTCACCATACTCCAGCCCTCGTGCAGTTTTAACAATCGCCGCATCTCCTATTTCCAAGTCTATTGTCTGAGGATCAAAATAATAGACTTTACCTGCTTTCTTAAACCTCACGCCTACGACCAGACATTTTCCCATTTTCTAAAACCTCCTTTATTTCCAACAACATGGCTTCTAAAGCCAACAAACGATTCGCGTTGGTCTGTAATTTTCCCTGGGTTGCCAGTACTATCTCTATTGAGCGGGAAGCTTTTTCAATACCATAAAAGTCTTTTTCTTCCCTGTGTTTTAGCATCTTTTCGTAAAATCCTTGATTGAGCAATGAAAGAAAATCCTCCAGAAACTCTTCCTGCCCTATCTCCTCTGCCCAATCTAAAAGTGTCGGTAGCTTCAAATATGGAAGCTGAAGCACCAATTGATCTGCTTTTTCTTCTAGAGTTTGATAGTGAGCTTCACTTAAGATTTTTCTGGCTCTTTCCAAAGATCCTCTTGCTTCTTCTGCCGCTTTCCTTATTTCCTTTCTGAAAGCTTCTTGATTGTCCTTGGCCAAAATTTCCTCAAGTTCTTCCCGAGCATAAGCACCCAATTGATAGTATTCACACCTGGAGATTACAGTGGGTAAAATCCTTCGGATCTGTGTAGCTGTTAAAATAAACACCACATAGCTTGGGGGTTCTTCTAAAATTTTTAACAAGCTATTAGCGCTTTCCCGGGTCATATTCTCAGCATTTTCCACCAGGTACACTTTATAAGCACTGTCACTAGGACTGAACATAACCGTTTGTTTTAGCTTTCTTACTTCGTGAATTTTTATCGGTTGATCTGGTCCCCCCAGGGAATAAAAATCAGGATGCAAATCGGCTTCAAATTTTCGACAGGAGGCGCATTGACCACATGGGCCTAAAGAAACGCTAGGAGTATGACATAAAATCCCAGCAGCAAAAATGTGGGCAAGTGTCCTTTTTCCTTGACCTGAGGGTCCCGCAAATAGATACGCATGTCCTACTTGGCGCCGCTTTATACGAGACAATAAAGAATGCTTAATTGTTTCTTGTCCCACAAAATCTTGGAAATTTTTTATCCTATTGCAGGGTGCATCCTTGGTTGACAACCTCAAACCACCTTTCAGAAAAGCCGTCTGTAATGTTTTATTTATTGACTGCTTCCTATCGCGTTTAGGTCGGCTTTAAGTCACAGGCTACATAAGGACAACCACATCCAAGTACCTAACAATTTTTTCTAAATAATCACTCTCACCTAAAAACGATAAGCGTCTTTTAAATTATATCAGTTTTACAAAAAAATCAACAACTAGAACATATGGAGTATAT
>CAZARY010000004.1:0-18415 GCA_964487675.1 uncultured Clostridia bacterium
GCGAGTCTTTTCACGAATCGCTCGGGCAGCACCGTAAAAAGCAATCCGTTTTTTCGCGATTTATAAATAATTACCAAAAAAACGGATTGCAAATAAGATGAGATGAGGAGGTAAAATGATCATGGAAAAACATCAATATGTGAAAGAAATTTCCTTGGGAGATTATGTTGACAACCCTTTTGTGGTTATAGAGAAAAAAATGGTCGAATTCACCTCTCAAAAAAGAGCTGGAGACAAATTCATGCTGCTTAGACTTCAAGATAAAACTGGAACGATCAAAGCGGTATTATGGGAAAATGCAGAGGAAATTGAACCCTTGATCAAAGAAGATAGGATTGTTTGGGTAAGAGGCAAGATCCAGGCCTATAAAGGGTTGCAAATTAACATTGAACAGATTCAAACCGTCAAAAGCGACAGCATCGATCTCAGTCCTTTTGTCCCTGTAAGCTCTGTAGGTATAGATACGTTAAAAACGAAAACCATGGAACAGATAGAAGGTGTCAAAAATGATTACTTAAAAAAGCTGCTGCAGTTGTTTTTTAATGATAAAAAATTCTGTCACGCTTATTTTCAGGTGCCAGCAGGAAAGAAAATACATCATAATTACCTGGGCGGTTTGGCTGAACACAATCTAGAAATTATTCAACTCTTAAAACCTCTCCTGCGTTTATATCCTCAACGCCTGGACTGGAGTATTCTAGTGTCCGGCGCAATTTTACACGATATTGGGAAGGTATTTGAATATGACCTGACAAGTCCCAGTTTTCAGATGACTCACAAAGGGAAACTGTTAGGGCATATAACCTTGGGTCAAGAGCTGATATCTTCTAAAATCAAAGAAATTGAAAATTTTCCAGAATCGCTGTCCCTAGAGCTGCGCCATATGATTTTAAGCCACCACGGAGAAAAGGAATGGGGTTCACCTGAAATACCCAAGACGATGAATGCCCTTTGTCTCTTTTATAGCGACCTGGTAAGCAGTCGCCTGAACCAAGTGAATAACCTGCATATCCAGTTGGATGAGGCTCAACGTGATACGGGAATAGAGGAAGATGGCTGGACGCAATATGATCCGCTTTTGGGGAGGGCTTTTTTCCACCCCGATTCTTTGCGCGAAGCTGTGGAACTACAACATGACATACCTTTTATGGATGACGAGTTTGAGCGTTAAAAAAATGCCCCCCTGTCTGGGGGCACCTTTTGGCAAGGAACAAAATATTCAGCTATACAAAATAATTTACACAATACAAAGCGTGCCCTTTATTGAAGTTCAGAAACCACAGTTTGGTTTACTTGTTGGAGTAAATTGTCAAATTGCTGTTGGGCTTCCATTAGGTTGTTGATGGTTTCATTTTGCTTCATTTGTTGTTGTAAATTTTGAAGAGTTTGAACTTCTTCTTGAGAAATTTGTTCTCCGTTTTCCTGGGCTTTTTGAAGTTCCTGCTGTTTACTTTGAAATTGTTGCAGCATATCCTGAGCCTGTGGGTCTAAATTCAATCTGTTTTCTGCACTTTTCAATGTCTCATATTCTTCTGTTTGTTTTAATTCTTCTGCCAACTCTTTGGCTTTTTCTTCTAAACTCAAATCAACACCTCCAGATAAATAAAAAATATTGCCTTATAATGCAATGCTCTTCTCATTGTAGATGAAGTCAGGGCAGATGTAAAGGAAAATCTATTAAAGAAATATTCATTCTGATTGCAATTTACTTGGATAAGGGAAAATAACTGGGAATCAAGTTAGATCAGCCCAACAAATTAATAGGAGGGAGTACATTCCATGGATGAACGTTCCTATGCTTGAATGAGCTTGCTGCAGCGATTTTAAATAAACCCCATTTGTTTTTTTATTGAGTGAGTAGCTTCTTGTCACCATATTTTAGTTAAGGTAAAATATTAATATATATAATAATGTGTCTAAGCAATTTTTGTTAGTTGTTTTGTTAACATGATTGATTGTTTGAGACCCGTTTACAAGGAGGAATGGCGCATGGAACTCACAGAAAATGCGAAGAAGGTGTTGGAGAAAAGGTATCTCAAAACCGAATCCTCTGGGGAAAAAGAGCCTCCGGAACAGATGCTAAACCGCGTTGCAGAAAATATTGCACGGATAGAACAAGATGTTTACGGCAAAGGAGAAGAAAGAGTTACGGAAGCTTTACAAAATTTTTATGAATTAATGGATAAACAATATTTCATGCCAAATTCCCCGACCCTGATGAATGCAGGCAGAGAGCTTCAACAGCTGGCTGCTTGTTTTGTATTGCCAGTAGAAGATTCCATGGAAAGCATTTTTGAAGCCATTAAACATGCAGCATTAATTCATAAAAGTGGTGGTGGAACAGGCTTTTCATTTTCCAGGCTTCGACCTAATAATGACATCGTTTTATCTACCGGAGGTGTGGCCAGTGGTCCCGTGTCTTTTATGGAGGTATTTAATTCAGCCACTGAAGCTGTAAAACAAGGTGGTACGCGCAGAGGGGCCAATATGGGGATACTTCGTGTAGATCATCCAGATATTTTAGAGTTTATCACCTGTAAACGGGACAATGAAAAGATAAATAATTTTAATATATCGGTGGCTGCAACGGATGCTTTTATGCAGGCCTTAGCCCAGGACGAAGAATACTCGCTCATCAATCCTAAGAATAATCAGGTCGTTAAGACGCTGCCGGCAAGAGAAGTTTTTGATAAGATTGTGGAAATGGCTTGGGGGAATGGCGAGCCGGGATTGATATTTTTAGATCGCATGAACGAACACAATCCCACACCCCATGTAGGGGAAATCGAATCGACCAATCCCTGCTTTCATCCAGATACTTTAATATCCACAGCCAATGGTTTAGAACGGATAGAGGATCTGTATCATAGAGTGGGTGATGCGTCTTTTGAACTGATCGTGGATAATCGTGTTGAAGCCAACAATAAAGCAGTGGTAGGAGAAGGGAGTACGCCGATCAATGGCGTCAAATCACGCCTGGCCAGGGTCTTCCCTACTGGTACCAGGCAGGTTATTGAGGTTAGCCTGGCCAATGGGCAATCAATTAAAGTGACCCCTGACCACCGACTGTTAACGATAAATGGATGGAAAGAGGCCCGACAACTAGAAAAAGGAGAGAAGGTTTTAATCCAGTCTGGACAGGGCTCGTGGCCGAGAAGTGATGAAATTGGGGAAGAAAGCGCCCTTTATATGGGTTGGCGTACTGGCTACCACTGGCTGGCTGAAGACGATAATTTTAAATCCGCTTTAAAACGGGTGCCCGAAGAGGTTTTTAACGCCTCAGAAAGCACTGTGAGAGCTTATTTAAGGGGACTTTTTAGCTCTATGGCTTCTATAGAAAAAGTCGGAGACAATCAGCAGGAAATTCAATTAAAGGGGTTATCTTTTGAAATGCTGCAGGATGTGCAGCTGCTTTTACTGAATTTAGGTATTTATAGTGAAATAAATAGAGAAGATCAAGGGGAAGACAGGGTTGTACTGATCGTAAGCAATGGACATTTGCAGGGATTCAAAGAAAAAATTGGCCCTTTAATGGTCAAGAGGAAACAAAAGAAATTGGAACAGATTTCTTATCTTCCCAAGAGCAAGAACAAAGCGAGATTTCAAGTGGCAGTAGCATCTATTAGGGCTACGGATGAAGAAGTTACAGTGTATGATATTAATGAACCAGAAACGCATACTTTGATTGCCCAGGGTATTGTTGCTCACAATTGTGGTGAGCAGCCACTGCTGCCTTATGAATCCTGTAACCTGGGTTCCGTGAACCTAGCTAAGATGGTGACTTCAGCTGGTGAAATCGACTATGAAAAACTTCGAAAGACCGTAAGAACAGCGGTACATTTTCTTGATAATGTTATTGATGCCAATCGTTATCCTTTGCTTGAAATAGAGAAAAACTCTAAGGCAAATCGGAAAATAGGCTTGGGCGTTATGGGTTTTGGCGATATGTTGTTTAACCTAAGTATTCCTTACAATTCTGAAAAAGCTCTTGAAACTGCAGAATTAGTCATGCATTATATTGACCAGACTTCGAAGGAAAAATCCAGAGAGTTGGCTGAGGAAAAAGGCGCTTTCCCAAATTTTCGGGGCAGCACTTATGACCAGCGAGGGGAGCCCCCAATTCGAAATGCGACCACCACTACCATTGCTCCCACAGGCAGCATCTCTATGTTGTGTGGAACTTCAGGTGGGATAGAGCCTCTATTTGCCCTGGCATTCACCCGGAATGTCATGGATAATGATAAGTTGATTGAGGTAAACCCTGTTTTTGAACAGGCCTTGAAAGAAAGGGAATGCTACAGTAGGGACCTTATGGAACGAGTGGCTAATAACGGGAGCATAAAGAATATCGAGGACATTCCAGAGGACCTAAAAAAGGTTTTTGTGACCTCTCATGACATTGAACCAGAGTGGCATTTGAAGATGCAGGCCGCATTTCAGAAGTATACGGATAATGCCGTGAGTAAAACAGTTAATTTACCAAACAGCGCTACTTTAGCAGATGTCTACGAGATATATGAACAGGCTTATTATCTAAATTGCAAAGGAATAACAGTTTATAGGGATGGGAGTCGGGACCGCCAAGTTATGGAAACCAGCAAACAAAAAGCCAGTTCAAAAGGGTCCGGGAGTGACTCCGAAGATGGAAGCCGTCAGGTTCCGCAAATGGATCCAGAAGGAGCTATTGTGCCCAGAAAGCGGCCGGACTATACCATAGGGAGAACGGAAAGAATCAAAACAGGGTGTGGCAATCTTTACATCACCATAAACGAAGACGATGTAGGTTTGTGTGAGGTGTTTGCGTCTATGGGTAAATCTGGAGGCTGCGCTGCCAGCCAATCAGAAGCCACAGCCCGTCTTGTCAGCATGGCACTTCGGTCTGGTTTAAAAGTAGAGTCCATTATCAAAGAACTGAGAGGGATTAGGTGTCCGAGTCCTGCGTGGAATAAAAATGGCGGTATGGTTTTAAGCTGTCCGGATGCTATTGGAATTGTCCTGGATCGTTATTTGATGCGCAAACAAAAAGGGGAGGAAGCGCAGCATTCGAATAATGGTATCGACAAACTTGATATCATGATGGGCGCCTGCCCGGATTGCGGCAGTCCAGTAACCCATGAAAGCGGGTGTATTACCTGTTTTTACTGCGGATATTCTAAATGCACATAATGCAAATAATCATCAAAGCACTAAAACTATAAAGAAGGGCCGTCACGGCCCTTCTTTATAGTTTAAAGTTAGCAGTTAAAGTTTTACTGTTAGCCCATCATAAGCCGGGAACGTATGTATTGGCAGTTCATTTTTTAGCTGGTAGTAATCAAGGTTGTGGGTCATATGCGTGAGGTAGGCTTTTTTAGGTTTGAGCTGGTTGATGATTGAAACGGCCTGTTCCACGGAATAGTGGTTGGGATGGGGCCTATATCGAAGCGCCCCTATTACCAGGATTTCCAAGTTTTTCAGCTTTTCCCAGGTGGCCTTGGGTATATAAGAACAATCTGTTAAATAAGCAAAATTTTCAACCCTATAACCAAATATAAGGTTTTCACCGTGATAGATTGGCAGGGGCTGAATTTCTAATGGATAGATCCAAAAAGCTTCAGAAATTTTTTCCAGGCTCACCTGGGGGGTGCTGGCATAATGATCGCCGCCACGGAAGACATACTCATACATTTTGGCAATGTTTTTAGCTGTTTCAATGCCTGCATAACAAGGGATAGTTTCACTTTGAATTTCATTAAATCGTCTCAAGTCATCGAAACCGTGGACGTGATCCGCATGAGCGTGCGTAAATATTACCGCATCAATTCTAGTTACTTTATTTTCAATCATTTGCAGCCTTAATTCAGGGGCAGTGTCAAATAATAAATTCTGTGTTTCAGTAGACAATAATAAGCTTGCTCTATAACGGATGTTTTTAGGTTTGTTAGATAAACATACGGTGCAGTTGCACCCGATTACTGGAACGCCGTGAGAGGGCCCAGTTCCCAGGAAAGTTATCTGCATGCAGGGATCGCCTTCTTTCTTGTAAATTTAGGTTATCGAAGCATTTATTAAGTTGTAAGCAGAGGTGTGGCGTTTCTAAGAGGCGTCCAAAAATATCATTGTCTAGAAAGCATTTAATAAGGCGGTTCATCATGATTATAAAAACAGGAGGTGTTGTTTGCTATGGAAACCCACCAGCAAGCATTAGAAAAACTTGTAAACCATATGAGTGCTGCGAAAGAAGTCTATGTCCTTACCGGGGCGGGAATGAGCACGGAAAGTGGCATTCCCGACTTTCGAAGTAAAAATGGTTTATGGCAAAAAGTGGATCCCACCAAATATTCCACCAGGGAAGTATTGATGGGGGCCCCGGAAAAATTTTTCCAATATGGTTTTGAAAGGTTTAAAATGTTAATGGATAAGGAACCCAATCCTGGACATTATGCCCTGGCCGATCTGGAAAGAAACGGGATCATCAAGGGCGTTTTGACTCAAAATATTGATCGATTGCATCAAAAAGCTGGGTCAAAACAGGTTTTTGAAGTCCATGGCAGCACAGAAACTTGTCACTGCTTGGGATGCCACCAAGAGTACCCCTTTAATGAGCTCATCAGACAGTTAGACAAGGAACAAAAAAAAGTGCCCAAATGCACTCAATGTGGGGGGATGCTTCGGCCAGATATTGTGCTATTTGGTGATCCCCTGCCGGAGACCTTCTTTAATATAGCCACCGTTTTGAAGCAGCGTTGTGATTTTTTGCTTGTTGTAGGGACTAGTTTACAGGTATACCCCGTGGCTGGCCTGGCTGAACTGGGGATTCCCTTAGGCATAATTAATTATGATGCTACCCCTTTTGATTCTTTAGCAGAAGTCGTTATTCATGGTAGTTGTGGGGAAACTTTGACCCAGCTTAGAGATTTATTGTTATAGCTTATCTTTTACTGAGTCTACTTTATCCTGCATACTGGTGCTTTTGTCTCGCCGGTCATCAATTTTTATTTGGGTGGAGACCCGCTCCGCACCGGCAGAAAAAGGGACTTCATGCATTGCTTGTATGAGCTCCAAACAATCGGACAAACTGCCTTCAAGAATGGTACCCATAGGGGTTAACTGGTAATCAACCTTATTTTGTTTTTCAACCACGTCCTGACACTTGGCCACATAGCTACTAATGCTAGGAGAACCTGTACCTAAGGGGACTACACTAATTTCTACAATCACCATTTATGCACCCTCCTTTCTTAGTTTTAAAGTACTTAACTGAGTTTAAACTACAGTGTTTCTAACGTCTAATCTACTGAAAGTACTCATAACTGTTTGTGTTTGCTGTTTGTGTTTATGGTCCAAATCATCTTACTTTTTAGTCTTAATGACTAATTCTATAAAAAGCGGGATTTTCCTGTTTTATTTCGTCCGTAGGAGGTAACCTGCATGCGTTTAAATCTTTTTGATAAACCGACAGAAATGGATAAATCTCTTTTGGAGCAGGTGGTTCGCCCCGGTGATATCGTCGTAGACGCTACTTGTGGCAATGGACATGATACTGTGTTTTTAGCAGAACAAGTGGGGACCAAGGGTCAGGTGTACGCTTTTGACATTCAAGCTGCTGCTTTGGCTGCAACAAAGCAGCGGTTAGCAGAAAAAGGGTACATAAATAGGGTACAGCTAATCCAGGACAGCCATACTACCATGAACCGTTATATTACTGCCCCGGTTAAGGCAGTTATGTTTAACCTGGGATATTTACCGGGGAGTGATAAGCTGGTCGTGACTAAACCGAAAACGACTAGGGAAGCCATAGACCAGGGCTTAGACCTTTTAATGTCAAGCGGTATAATGACCCTTGTACTGTATCAGGGGCATGAAACAGGATGGGAAGAGGCACGGCACGTGGAGCAACACCTGGCTCAGCTTTGCCAGACCCATTATAATGTTCGAAAAATCTATCCCTTAAACTATTTAAATGCCCCGCCTTATCTGATTGCAATCAAAAAAATATCAAGAAAGTGATGTCAAGCAATGATCGTATAAATGTTATAATTATTCTATAAACATCTTTATGGTAAATGATAGTCAATCAAAATCATACAGTTGGGAGGCCCAATATGCGATTAGGTTTTCATATGCCCCTTAAAGGTGGTGCCGCTGGCCAACTAAACAGGGCTCATAAGATTGGGATGGAGGCAGTACAGATATTTTCCGGCAATCCTACCTCTTGGAAACCCGGTAAAATTGACCCCCAGGATAGAGATAGATTCCTGGCAAAACAAGCAGAGCTTGATATTAGGCCACTGGTTTTTCATACCCCTTACTTGATCAATCTAGCTTCTCCTAAAGACGATATATATGAAAAATCGTTGAAGCTGCTTTATGCTTCTTTGGAAAAGGCCCATATGTATCAAGCGCCTTATGTGGTTACCCATGTAGGAAGCCACACAGGCTCAGGTAGGGAAAAAGGCATTTCTCGTGTAAAAAAAGCGATTGAAAGGCTTTATAAGCACTGGCCCGGACAGGTTAAGCTTTTGTTAGAAAACACTTCTGGTTCAGGCAGTAACTTGGGAGCGGATTTTAAAGATATTAAGGCTATTATGAAGGAGTTAACTACTAAAGGAAGATTGGCTTGTTGTTTTGATACTGCCCATGCCTGGGGTGCTGGTTATAAAATTTCTAATTTGGTGGATGTTGAAAAAACGTTAGATGAATGGGAACAAAATATTGGCCTGGAACATATAAAAATTTGCCACGCAAACGATACAGATGTAGAGTTGGGATCCACTAAAGATCGTCACCAGCATATAGGTGAAGGGAAAATTGGGCTTGAAGGTTTTGCCAGTTTATTGACACACAGAGCATTTGTCCCTGAAGCGGTCATCTTAGAAACCCCAAAAATGGGAACGGAATACGATCAAATTAACTTGGATAACCTCAAGAAGGCGGTGGGTAGAAATGAAACAGGGATTTCAACAGATAGCTAAAAATACCTACCAATACAGCAATGCTTCAGGCCCCGATATCAAGCTATATTTAAGCCCGCTTTTATTTGAATATTTGGAGCCAGGAGCACTTGAGCAATTGATTAATGCCAGCCAACTCCCATCTGTAGTGTCACCGGTGGTAGGGCTGCCTGACATACATGAAGGATTTGGCCTTCCTATTGGTGGAGTTTTAGCCACCCAGGGGGACAATGGTATCATTTCCGCTGGGTCGGTCGGCATGGATATTAACTGTGGCGTGCGTTTATTAGCCACGGATTTAACCTACAACAAAATTAAATCAAAACTTGCTCAGCGCTTGGCAGATATTGCGGAACTCTCTGCACCCGGAGTAGGCAAAACCACACGTTTGAAGGCAGCATCGCGTCTGCATATTCACCAGGTACTAGAGCAGGGGGTGCCTTTTTTGGTAGAAAAAGGGATCGGTTCAGCGGATGATCTTGGCAGCATTGAAGAAGGCGGTGTCATGCCCGGGGCGGATAAAGACTGCGTGAGCAAGGACGTCACTCGCAGAGGCCAAGAACAATTGGCCACCTTGGGGGGCGGTAACCATTTCATTGAGGCCTGTTTGTTGGAAACGGATTACCACAACGATTACACCCGGGAATTGGGTTTAGAAAAAGGGGTTCTGTACTTCCTCATTCATACTGGAAGTAGAGGCGTAGGTCACCAGGTATGTACAGATTATATGGATCGAATGAAAAAAGCCCTCCCGAAAGGAACGTTACCCACAAAAGGTTTGGCTTATGCTCCTTTAAAGAGCAAATTGGGCCAGGAATATTTTAGCGCCATGTCGGCCGCCTGTAATTTTGCCTTTTCGAATCGCCAACTTTTGACTGTGGCTTTGGAACAGGGGTTGAACTGTAAAACCAAATTAATCTATGATGTTTCTCACAATATTGCCAAATTGGAGAATCACGGAGGGAAAAACCTACTTATTCATAGAAAAGGCGCCACCCGGGCTCTACCTAAAGGGCATCAAGGACTTGGCAAAAGGCACGCAAATACCGGTCAACCTGCCATTATTCCTGGTACAATGGGAACCGGTTCTTACGTGGTGGTAGGAACAGAAAAACTAGAACGTACTTTCTATTCGGTCAATCATGGAGCGGGTAGATTAATGTCTCGAAAACAGGCCAAAAAAAGCATTTCACCTAAACAGCTGCGGCGAGCTATGAGCGGTATTGAATTAAACTCCCCGGGGGTCAAGAAAGTATTAGATGAGTCGCCCCATGCCTACAAAGATATTGATGCAGTGGTGGATGTGTTGGCCGATATAGGCTTGGTCGAAAAGGTGGCCAAACTTCGACCGGTCGGCGTGATCAAGGGGTGAAAGGTCCATAGACTATATCATATCATTTTCAGTTCCATATCACTCCCCATTTTTTTCAACAAGTATTTCCATTAGTACTTCCCGGGCTTTGGGTTTACCTAGTTCTTTACCTAAAAACCTCTCTTGTCCCAACCAAATTTCAAAATGGAGGTGAGGCCCTTCAGATGTCCCTTGAGCACCAGCTCTGGTGCCAGAGTTACCTATTTTACCGATGATCTCGCCTTTTTCTACTATTTTACCTTCTTTTATATGCTTAGGGATGGCATTTAAATGGGCGTAACGCGTTACGATGCCTTTATCATGTTCTAACCAAACCTGTTTCCCCCTGAACTCATCCAATATTTTTTCTGGTGTTTCTTCATCGAATTCTTGGGCTTGATTTGAAAGCTCTGTCCATTTTTCATAGGATAATTCCGTGTAATCGTGGTCAGCCCTGATTACTGTGCCATGATCAACCGCGACTGCAGGGGTGTTCATTTGAATAGGTACCCCCACATAACCATTATAATAATCAATACCCTGATGGATACCACTGCGGTATTCCCGTGGAGCTCCTGGTAGGTGGCTTTCCCGCTGAGGAATGTGGGCATCCTCCACGGGTGAGATAAAATGGCTTAATTTTTCAATTATTTTATCAGAGTCCCAATTTTTTGGTTGTTTTAGTCTTTCATAAGCTTCTCGAGTGAATATTTTTCGGTGTTTTATCGATAAGTTTTCATTTCTCTGATCTTTTAACGCGTAAATTTTATTTCTGCGAGAACCAGGGATGTCCTCTTCGACTTTTTTTTCGTTCCCTTCAGTCAATATTTCCTGGTTTTCTGTTTTTTCTTTAGGTGGTATTTCTAACCAGGGATTATTTACTTGGGTCCAAAAGCAACCATTTTCAACTGGGACCCAGGCGACCAAAATCCCTGTTATTGCTATACTAAAAACCGATGCCAGCACACTATATGTAAATATATTGTATCGTTTAGTTTTTCGTTTATGCATAACCAGGTTTGCTCCTTATCAATATAGTTATAAAAATTATGTCCGTGCCTGTTTATCTTCACGATCTAATTTATTAGCAGGTTTAAAAAATTCGACGATCTGTTTCAATTACGACATATATATAATTATATGCTAGTAAAAGCTTTGAATCAATTATAAAGACTTATAAATATTTTGTAAATTATTACTGCCATAAGTGACTAATGATTGTATTTATTGTTAATTAGATGGTATAATTTTATAATAAGAGGAGTGTAGAAATTGGGCAAGCAATCGTCCTATTATTACTGTGTGCAGTGTGGTCATACCGAAATGAAGTGGCTGGGTAAATGTCCAGTCTGCCAGGCGTGGAACACCTTAGAAAAATACCATCAACCTGTAAATGCCAGACAAAGTACTGGTTTGCCAGGGTCCTTTTCTCGTGGTGTGCCTCACAATTTATCTCCCGCGGATCATCAGACCCCTCAAGTTACCTATATTAATAACATTGACTCTTCAGAAGAAAACCGGATGCTCACGGGCATTGAGGAATTTGATCGGGTCCTTGGAGGTGGTTTGATACCTGGTTCTGTAGTGTTGGTAGGGGGTGATCCGGGAATTGGAAAAAGCACCCTCATGTTACAAATTTCTGCCCAGCTGGGCAAAAAAAAGTATTCAGTGCTTTATCTCACGGGAGAAGAGTCTTTGGCCCAGGTGAAAATGCGGTGGAACCGATTAAATCTTCCAGCGGTTGATGTGCTGTTTGCGGCTGTGACAAGCACCAGCGAAATAGACGGTTTATTAGCAGAAAATGTGCCTGATCTAATGATCGTTGATTCTATTCAATCCCTACATAACCCGGAAGTCAGTTCGCTTCCCGGCAGTGTCTCTCAATTGAAAGAATGTGCGCTGTACCTGCATGAAGTCGCCAAAAAATCACATGCTGCGTGTTTTATGGTCGGTCACGTAACTAAAGAAGGGCAGATAGCCGGTCCAAAAGTATTGGAGCATATTGTAGATACGGTGATTTACTTTGAAGGCGATGAATTTCACAGCTATCGGCTTTTGAGGGGGATGAAAAATCGATTCGGTTCTTTAGAAATAGGGGTATTTGAAATGGGAGAAAAAGGGCTGGCTCAAGTCACCAACCCTTCTGAAATTTTTTTAAAAGAACGCCCAGAACCGCTTATTGGCTCAACAATTTTGCCGACCCGAGAAGGGACACGCGTTTTTTTAGTAGAAATACAAGCCCTAGTCAGCGATTCTCACTTGGGTACCCCACGCAGGGTGGTGACAGGCATTGATCAGCAGCGGGTAAATATGATCACGGCTGTTATAGAAAAAAAAGCAGGGCTCAACTTAATGGGTCAGGATGTATTTATAAACGCGGCGGGCGGTGTCAAAGTTATAGAGCCTGCTGCTGACCTGGCAGTGGCTGCAGCGCTCGTATCCAGTTTTAAGAACACCCAACTTCCGAAAGACATGGTGGTGATGGGCGAGATTGGACTGACAGGTGAAATCAGGGGCTGCCAGCAATTAGAAACTCGTCTGCGAGAAGCAGAACGTATGGGTTTTAGTCGGGCGCTAATTCCTGGAAACGAACGAGGCAGCTCAGTTTTGGGAACAGTCAAGATTCACCTCATCCCGGTCATAAACCTGCAAGAAGCTTTGGAGGCAATATTTAATAGGTAACTGCATAATCTATCTTTTTTAGAATAGGGTGGTGAAAGATTGACTTATCTATCCAAACTGAACAATAATAAAGATTTTTTAGCAACGCTTTCTATGCTGGCGCCAGGTGCGGCTCTGCGCTCTGGGTTGGAAAATGTTTTAAGGGCAAAAACAGGTGGATTGATTGTCTTAGGAGATACCGAAGAAGTGTATCAAATTATTACCGGTGGTTTCAAAATGAACGCGACTTTTTCTCCGAGCAACTTGTACGAACTGGCTAAAATGGATGGGGCGCTGGTCTTAAGTGAGGATGCCAAGAGAATTGTTTATGCCAACGCTCATTTGAACCCGGATGCCAGTATTCCATCCAGTGAAACCGGTATACGCCACCGCACGGCGGAACGTGTGGCCAGGCAAACTCATAAAACCGCCATTGCTATTTCCCAGCGCCGAAACATTATCACCATTTACCAGAAAGATTGGAAATACACCATGAGTGATATTGGATTTATATTAAATAAAGCAAATCAGGCGGTACAAACCTTAGATAAATACAGATCAGTTTTAGACCAGGATTTGACCAACTTAACAGCTTTGGAATTTGAAGAATCTGCGACTCTTTCAGATGTGATTAAGGTGATACAAAGATCTGAAATGGTGATGCGCATTGTAAAAGAAATTGAAAAGTATATTACCGAGTTGGGCACAGAGGGGCGTTTAATAAAAATGCAGTTGGATGAGTTGATTGTTAATGTGGAAGATGACAGTTACTTGCTGATCAAAGATTATTTCAACCGTCAAGGAGAAAAAACACCAAAAGATATTTCTAATAAAATTTCCCGGACCGATGCGGATGCCCTCCTGGAATCTGAAAAAATCCTGGAAACCCTGGGTTATCCGCGTCAATCAGGGTATCTAGATCAAAAGGTGTTGTCTCGTGGCTACAGAATATTAAATAAAATACCCCGTCTTCCTTTCCATGTCATTGAAAATTTGGTTGCAAGTTTTGGCGATTTAAGGGGGATCTTGAATGCGTCTATAGAAGAATTGGATGAAGTAGAAGGAATTGGCGAAGTAAGAGCCAGGGCGATTAAAGATGGATTGCGAAGAATCCGTGAACAAGCTTTAATTGACAGATATGTCTAGTAACCAAAAAGTGTACAGGATTCAATTTGAAAAATAAAATCGTGAGGGCAAGTGAAATATTAAGTTAAAGGATCGATGTCTGTGTACTACACTAAATTTATCCCCAACTTACTGACGTTTGGCAATATTTCTGTTGGTTTTATTGCCTTGATGTTCATTGCCGCGGAAGAATTTCGGATTGCGGCTTCCCTGGTGGTTCTTTGTATGGTGCTTGATGGTTTAGATGGAAAGCTAGCCAGGAAACTAGGTGTTTCTGGTGATTTTGGTAAGGAATTGGATTCCCTGGGCGATGTGATTTCCTTTGGCTTTGTTCCTGCTTATTTTATATGGAATTTATTTGCTGAGGGCAGTATGGTTATTCTAGGGGTCTTGCTCGTGGTGCTGCTGCTTTTTATTAACTGCGGCGCCTATAGGCTTGCTCGGTTTAATCTAGAAATATCATCCTCCCCTAATTTTACTGGTATCCCGATCACCATCGCCGGTGGTCTATTAGCTTTAATTGGATTTTATGGAAGCGGCTTTCATGTGCTTCTTATAGCAGTTATAGTTGTTGTTTTATCAGCATTGATGATCAGCGAAATGCCATATCCTTCACTCAAAGGCATCCATCTGCCCGACACCTTAGTGTGGAATTTAATATTAGCCCTTGTGTTGCTAATTTTTATATTTTTCCCCTTTATCTTTTTGATTGTATTAGTACTGTACTTATTAAGCGGGTTATTTTCCATCAAGGTGTAATTTATTTTTTAGTTGATCTGGAAGGTAAGACCAAAAGGACAAATTATTTGGATGTTATGATGCTTAAATGAATATGTCTTTGTTTAAGGTAAAGTCAGTGAAAAGTCTTTGGAAAACCTGTGCTCTTTGTTTGAGCGCATGCATTGTGACACTCGATACGAAAATGTTTTTGATTTATCTCGGCAACCATTTTTTGGGCGCATAAATCAATATCAGAATCAATAAACCCTTCCCAGTTTTTGAGAAGGGTTTTTGTATTAGGGCTTAACATGGGCTATTTTCTAATCTAACTTAAAAAACAAATAAAACAAAATTCGAAATCCTAACAAGCGGTTAAGAAAGGTTAAAAAACCCCAGGGTAGAAATTTTATCTGCCTCTTTATTGATGGCATGATTCAAGTCAATATCAAGGATGTTGGCGATGGCTGCCATGTAAAAGAAGTGATTCCCTAGTTCGTTGATAATCACTTCCCGGCAGCTTTGGCATAATGCTCCTTCCAAGTGGGAACTGAGTATATCTTGATAGTTTTCGATGGTGCCCTCTTCGGGAAGGGATTGCTTGCCAGCTTCTACCTGGAGGCACCCACATGCAGTCACGGCTTTCACTATTGCTCGGTTAACTCGGGCATTTGATTCCTGAAATTTGGTCAGACTGTCTAAAATACTTTTATGGCGCAATAACAAGTTAGAAACCTGATTTTGAAATTTTTGGCAATCGCTCTTATTTTCTTCGTTCAATAAATGTCACCACACTTTCTTTAACATAACTATAATTTAAATCGCGCACAATCTCATTATAACATATTGCAACAAAAAAATTGGCAAAAATAATCCCTCGAATTTTTGCTTAACTTATTTTTCATGAACGGGATTCCTGATCAAATTTGATTGGAAAGGTGAACTACACGTGGGGAATCACTGCTTATCGCATTTATTTTTTGAACATCCTTTGGCAGGGCTTCGTTATAAGCAGTAAATTGATTCATAAGAGGGTAGGTCTGTCTGTTCAAGGGATTTAGGAGAAGAGGCTTGAAAGGGGGACAGAGGATCATGTTAAGCCGATCTAAAGAAAGTGATGGCCATAACTTAACGATCATCACGCTTGTATCTGGTTGATATGAAATGATGAAGTGCTGCGTGCTAATGCCTGGGTAATTGTTGGGCGGCCTTGTGTGGGTTCTTAACAATTTGGCTAAGTTCTTGTATTTTTAAGAGCACGTCTTCAATGGCAGCATGTAACCCAATGATACGCGTCTGATTAGCGATTTTTTGGGTGCTCTCTAATATTTCATTGTAAAGTAAAGTCAAAGAAAATCTTTTTATAAGTCGATATTTAAATATTTTCCTAAATATTTTACAATTGCGATTTCTTATTGAGTAAGTGATGCTTCCTGTACCATCAGAAATTAATTACATTTATTGAAGAATTAGTAAGGTTCACAACAATGCCGTAATTGACAATTTATCATTAGATGTGATAAACTTTTTTATTTGATTGCTGTGTTTAAATATGTTATGATTTAATCACATAGTTCCGGCGAAAAGGGGGTCCTCTATGTTTAAAAAAGGCGATAAAGTAGTTTACCCCATGCATGGCGCGGGCGTAATTGAGGCAATAGAAGAAAGAGAGGTCCTTGGCACCAAGCAAGTGTATTATATTATGAAAATACCTGTAGGTGAAATGAAGGTGATGATTCCTCAGGAAAAGATTGAAAAAATAGGGTTGCGAGAAATTATTGATAAAGACAAGACAAAAAAAGTGCTGGATGTTTTAAAAAAGAAAGAAGCACCTATGAGCGAAAGTTGGAATCAGCGCTACAGATCCAATTTGGAAAAGATAAAAACAGGCGATATCTATCAAGTAGCGGAAGTGGTTAGGAATTTAAGTGGGAGAGATACTTTAAAAGGTTTATCTACCGGAGAAAAAAAGATGTTGGAAAATGCCAAACAAATTCTAATAAGTGAACTGGTTCTGGCCAATGGTATGGATGAAGAACAGGCCCTCCATGTAGTTCAAGAAAATCTGGATGGGTGTGGTTAGCTTTAGGAATTGAATTAAAAAGACACGAATGATTTCAAAAGGGAATAATTTTAGATGTCTACCTAAATACATTGACATAGTACCAGATTTCTCCCGCTATCAGCCATTAACATCATGAGCAAGGCAGTGGTTTAGAGCCTTTTTTTTCTTTTTTCCTAAATTCTTTGGCTTAAAATTCAAAAGTTAGCATAGGGCCTGGGTATTACTGGATGAGTATTTTTTTAGTTTTTTTGAGTTTTAACTTTTAACTTAATTTATTTATTTTGGCTATCAAGTTAAAGGGAAGCAAATTAAATGTGTGTTGCAATGCTTGAGCGAATATTTCTTTGCTCAAGATCATACCAGCGGACCGATTTTGGAAAAGCTGCGTTCACTGTCTGACCGAACGCAGTGAGGGAGTTTTGACGCACCCCAAAATCGAGAGCTTGGTTGCAGCCAGCTCAGCAAAGCCATGAGCGAAGGTATTGTAACACCAAATACGGAATTTATCCTGATTTAACTTGATAACCATATTTATGATTTTGATTTTTTATTTATTAATCGCTTATAGTTAACTATAATTAGCTCATATGACACAATCAGGAGGTGAATCGAATGATTCGGCGAGTGGCCAGGATTATAATTTCGGTTATTGGGTTTATTGCTGGCTACCAACTTGTAGCTGGGCTTTTTACGATAGATGCCTTAGCCGAGATGGAAATCAGCGGTACCATGGCTTTGGGAATCTCTCTTATAGGCGGGGCGATACTAGGTATAATATTATATTTTATTACCCCGTTGTTACTGAATAAATTTATAGCTCTTACAAAATGGCTGGAAGGCAAGATGCGTCCAATTCCTACTCGGGACATGGTGATTTCCACAGTTGGGCTTTTTGTAGGTCTGCTTTTAGGTTATCTTATAGGCTTACCTATATATAGGTTACCATGGATAGGTACTTATCTAGCTTTGTTTGTCACCTTGGTTATGGGTTACCTAGGTTTTTTGTTTGCCATCAATAGAAAGGATGAACTTTTTAACCTGCCCGGCTTGATCAACCCCCTTGACAAAAAATCTTCCCAGGAAGAAGGGGAACAAACCCCAAAAAAAGTTCTAGACACATCAGTTATTATTGATGGAAGGATTTACGATATATGTAATTCAGGGTTTTTAGAAGGGACCCTGATTATTCCGGATTTTGTTTTGGAAGAACTTCGGCACATTGCAGATTCTTCTGATTTGTTAAAGCGCAATAGAGGGCGTAGAGGCTTGGATATTCTAAACAAGATGCAAAAAGAGGAGAGCATAAATGTACAAATCTACGAAGGAGAAATTGACGAACCCGAAGGAGAGGTGGACAGCAAGTTAGTAAAACTGGCAAAAGTGATGGATGGAAAAGTTATCACGAATGATTATAATCTCAACAAAGTTTCTGAACTACAGGGCGTGCCAGTACTTAATATCAACGAACTTGCCAACGCTGTTAAACCGGTGGTTTTGCCAGGAGAAGAAATGGCAATTAAAGTGATCAAGGATGGTAAAGAGGCAGGTCACGGAGTGGGCTAG
>CAZARY010000004.1:18425-26769 GCA_964487675.1 uncultured Clostridia bacterium
ATGATGGCACCATGATCGTTGTGGATGGTGGAAAAGACTACATTGGCAAACAATTGGAGGTCATGGTAACCAGCGTGCTGCAGACTGCTGCAGGAAGGATGATATTTGCTAAGCCCAAATACCAATTGGACAAAAACCACGCCTGATGATTATGAGGAGGCGGTAATGTTGGACAAATATGTTTCAGTCATAATTCCTGCTGGCGGCCAAGGAACTAGGATGAAAGCGGGATGCAACAAACAATACCTGTTATTGAATGATATTCCTGTACTGACCCACGCATGGCGGGCTTTTGCCCGTCATATTGCTGTCAAGGAAATTATTTTAGTGGTGGCGACAGGTGAAGAGGCGTACTGCTGGGAGCATGTTGTGCAGCCATTTTTTCAAAAAAGAGCGTTGGTAGGAGAGGTTGAGATTAAAATTACGCCCGGCGGAAAGGAACGACAACACTCTGTTTATAATGGACTGAAGCGGCTAGATTCAGCAAGCACAATGGTGGCGGTGCATGATGGCGCGCGACCGCTCATAGACCTAGAAACCATAAACCGGGCCTTTTTAGCCGCAGAGACCCATAAAGCGGCTATTGTTGCTGTGCCCGTGAAAGATACCATAAAAAAGACAATCAATATCTGTAAAAATCCAGACTGGGAGGAGCATGTGGAGAAGGGGGATAGCCCACAACGATGGGAGATGCTAATATCTGAAACACTGCCTAGAGACGAATTGGTACAAGTTCAAACGCCCCAGGTTTTTCAACGAAGACTTCTTCAGCGGGCGTATGACAACGCCTTTCAGAAGCAGATTTTCGGGACGGATGATTCTGCCCTGGTAGAGGGGCTAGGGGAAAAAGTAGCTGTTGTTCCTGGTCATTATCATAACCTCAAGATCACCACATGGGAAGATTTAGTGTTAGCCCGGGAAATCATAAAGAAAAGAGGTAACAAGAATGAGAGTTGGACAGGGCATTGATGTACACAGGCTTGAGCCAGGGAGGCCCCTAATTTTAGGCGGCGTTAATATTCCTTTTAATAAAGGGCTAGCCGGGCATTCCGATGCCGATGTTTTGACGCATGCGATTATGGATGCCCTGCTTGGTGCTGCAGCGCTTGGCGATATAGGTACTTACTTCCCCGACACGGAGGACAGTTATCGAGATGCCAACAGTTTAGAGCTGTTGGCGGAAACGCTGCAGCTGGTGAAGTCTGAAGGGTACGAGTTAATTAATGTGGATGTAACCCTTATGTTGGAGCGCCCCAAGCTGGCACCATACATTTCCCAAATGAAAGCAAATTTGGCCGAAGTACTAAGAATCAAGCAAGATAGGGTGGGCATAAAGGCGACAACATGGGAAAAAATGGGTTTTATTGGCGAGGGGGCTGGTGTCATGGCCCAGGCTGTGGCGCTGCTTAATGAGAACCGAAAAACAGGAAATGGCATACACTGATGATGAGTTAATTTGACACAAGGAGGTATTGGCCCTATGGCTAAAGCAAAAGATATCAGGCTCAGGTTTGCGCCTAGCCCTACCGGACAAATACATATTGGCAATATAAGGACGGCGTTGTTTAATTGGCTTTATGCCCGCCATCTTGGGGGGACTTTTATACTCCGGGTAGAGGATACAGACGTGGAACGCTCAGTGACAGAGTATGAACAGGTTATATTCGCTGCTTTGAACTGGTTAGGCTTAGATTGGGATGAAGGGCCTCAAAAAGGCGGAGGCTTTTCCCCTTATCGTCAAAGTGAGCGCAAACATATTTACCGGGAATATGCTGATAAGCTGTTAAAAGATGAAAGGGCTTACCTTTGTTATTGCACAGAAGATGAACTGGAACAGATGCGGGAGGCCCAGAGAGCCAGGGGAGAAATGCCCAGGTATGATGGTAGGTGTAGAAAGCTAAACTCTGAAGAGCGAGCGGCCCGGGAAAAAGAAGGCAGAAAACCCGTGGTCCGGTTCAAAGTCCCCAGTGGACAAAAAATCATGGTGCCTGATTTAGTCCGGGGTAATGTGTCATTTGACAGTAATGGCTTCGGCGATTTTGTTCTATTAAAAAGCAATGAATATCCATCTTATAATTTTGCTTGCGCTGTGGATGATTATTTGATGGGCATTTCGCATGTAGTTCGGGGTGAGGACCATCTTTCTAACACCCCCAGACAAATCATGATCTATCAAGCCCTGGATCACGAACAACCTTATTTTGGCCATCTTCCTCTTATTCTGGGTCCGGATAAATCTAAGTTAAGCAAACGTCATGGGGATACTTTTATTGGAGAATACAGGAGGAAAGGCTATTTGCCTGAGGCCATGTTTAATTTTCTAACCCTATTGGGTTGGTCACCACCGGGTGAAGAAGAACTATTTAACAGGGATGAACTGGTAGCAATGTTTGATATTAATCGGGTCTCTAAAAGTGCGGCTGTGTTTGATGTGGATAAATTAAAATGGATGAACACGCATTATATAAAAAACTCTAGCAGTGAAAGGCTGCTGGATCTATCCAAACAGTATTTTATTGATGCCGGATGGTTTAACGAAGAAGAGATAGAAGAAAATAGAGAATGGCTTTTGGAAGCCATTGAATTAGTGAAGGAAAAGGTTTCAATGCTTTCTGAATTTCCGGCTCGATTGGACATTTTGTGGGGCGAGGAAGTGCGCTTGGACAATGAAAAAGCGCGAGCAGAACTTAAAGGTGATCATGTCCCCTCTCTTTTGGAGCGGGTGAAAGATGAACTAAGTAACCTAGAAGATTTTCAAGCGGGAAACATCAAAAAAGCGATCAAATCCGCAGGAAAAGCAGAAGGCGCAAAAGGGAAACAGCTTTTTATGCCTGTACGGGTGGCAATTTCAGGGCAAACGCACGGCCCTGAACTTGATCAAATTATTAAATTACTTGGGAAAGATAAAACCTGCAAACGCATCGACAGCGTTTTGCGACAGCTCAAATAAAAGTTGTGTTAGTTTTTATTGACCTAACATAAGCAACTAAATGTTTTTGAGGGACTGGAGGCGTTCAAAACCGTCCCTGTTAATTGACAGAGGGACGGTTTTTTTGATATGTTTTTCTAAACCAAATCATTCATGATTTGGTTTAGAAAAACATATCATGAAGGAGAAAGAGGTGCTTATTATGACGATTAAAATTTACAATACATTGAGCAGGAAAAAGGAAATATTTCTCCCCAAAAAAGAAGGGGTCGTGGATATGTACGTGTGCGGGCCCACGGTGTATGATTATTTTCACGTGGGAAATGCTCGGGCTTTTTTGATGTTTGACGTGGTACGAAGATATTTAGAGTACAAGGGATACAAAGTCAATTATGTCCAAAATATCACCGATATTGAAGATAAAATGATAAAAAGAGCCCAGGAAAAAGAGATATCGGTCAAAGAATTGGCCGATGAATTTACTGAGAAATACTTTGCGGATGCAAGAGCCATTGGAATAAGGGACGCCGATGTCCACCCCAAAGCCACAGAGCATATCCAAGAAATGATCGAAATTATCGAAAAGCTATTGGAAAAGGGGTATGCTTATAGGATCAACGGCGATGTATACTTTGATACCATGGCGTTTGAAGGCTATGGCAAACTGGTTAATCAAAACCCAGAAGAATTGGTTTCTGGTGCCCGGGTATCGGTGGACGATCGGAAGAAGCATCCTGCTGATTTTGTTTTATGGAAAGCAAAAAAAGAGGGCGAACCTTCGTGGGAGAGCCCCTTTGGAGAGGGGCGACCGGGATGGCATATAGAATGCTCTGCCATGAGCATGAAATACCTAGATCAGCCCCTCGATATTCACGCCGGGGGCACGGATCTGGTATTTCCCCACCACGAAAATGAAGTAGCACAGAGCGAGGCTTACAGTGGGAAAGAATTTTGCAAGTACTGGATGCATGTAGGCTATCTTGCGATTGATAATAAAAAGATGTCCAAATCGCTGGGGAATTTTTTAACTGTCAATGATTTTCGCCAACATTATGACCCCAGGGTACTAAGATTGTTTTTATTAACTGCCCATTATCGAAGCCCCTTGAATTTTACAGACGAATTAATTGAACAAGCTAAAAGCAGCTTGGCGCGCTTGGACAATTTTTATCACAATCTTCGATTTTACTTGGGCGAAAGAAGGTTTGAAAACAATACGGATAAAGACGATGCTGCTCTTAACGATCAAGACCATCAGCTATTAGAATATATTGAGCAAACAAAAGAGGACTTTGATCAAGAAATGAATGATGATTTCAATACAGCCGGCGGAATGGCTGCGCTTTTTTCTTTGGTGAGGGAAATAAACGCTTATATGCAAAATCAAAAAGTAAACACCCAAGTCATCCATCAGGTTTATGATGCTTTAATACAATTAGATGAGGTCATTGGGCTTTTACCAAAAGAGACAGAGGAAATTTTAGATGAAGAGATAGAAGCCAAAATCCGTGAAAGAGATGAAGCAAGGAAGCAAAAAGATTTTGCCCGGGCTGATGCTATTCGGGACGAATTGAGAGAACAGGGGATCATTTTGGAGGACACACCCGAAGGAGTGAGGTGGAAACGATCATGACGCCTGAACTAAAAGCGCAGGTAGGTCAGGATACCCAACCTGAACAACATCACCCTCAGGTGCTGGCATATATGGGTGATGCGGTGTATGAGGTATGTGTCCGCTCCTTAATTATATCTTATTATGGACAAAGCAAGACTCATCAACTCCACAGCTTAACTGTGAAACTTGTATCTGCACCCATGCAGGCAAACGTATTAAATAGAATAGCCCCCTATTTGACCCAAAAAGAAAAAAACATGGTCAGGCGCGGGCGAAACGTTAAAACTTCACAGGTTCCAAAAGGCGCAACCCCTCAGGAATACTGTTTGGCCACCGGATTAGAAGCCTTGATTGGTTATCTTTACCTTTCCGGGGAAGACGAAAGAATTAAAACACTTTTAAAAAACGCTTCTTTGCTGGAGGCATTACAAGAAAAATAAAATTTGGCTATTAAGTTAAATCAGGGAAGCAAATTAAATGTGTGTGGCAATGCTTGAGCGAATATTTCTTTGCTCAAGATCCTACCAGCGGACCGATTTTGGAAAAGCTGCGTTAACTGTCTGACCGAACGCAGTGAGGGCGTTTTAACGCAGCCCAAAATCGGGAGCATGGTTACAGCCAGTTCAGCAAAGCCATGAGTAAAAGTATTGCAACACCAAATACGGAATTTATCCTGATTTAACTTGATAACCATTAAATAAAATTGATATGAAAGGGGTTCGGACATGAAAGTGATACTTATGAATCATACAAGTAACCCAGATGCAACCGTGGCTTCAGCTGCTAGAATGTGCTATTCTAACATGGGACCAGAAGAAATTTGGAAAGGTCTTGACCAACCACGGACCCAGGAACTGGTGCATAAATTAAAACAGATGGGGCACGGATCCCCCTTTGAACATGTTACTTTTACGTTTGCCATTGAAGGGGTAAGTCGAACTTTATCCCATCAGCTGGTCCGGCACCGGATCGCTAGCTACTCTCAGAAATCGCAGCGCTATGTTTCCGAGGGCCATTTTGCTTTTGTAACCCCCCCCTCTATAGCTAATAACCCCCAAGCTAGGGAATATTTTGAATGGACGATGAATAAGATAGATGAGATGTATCGTATTTTAGAGCAAAAAGTACCTAAAGAAGATGCCCGGTATGTACTTCCCAATGCCTGCGAAACCCAGCTGGTAGCGACTTTTAATGCCAGAAGCTTGTTTAATTTTTTTGAGCTCCGATGTTGTAATAGGGCGCAGTGGGAGATTCGTTCCCTGGCTAAAGAGATGTTGAAACAAGTACGGGAAGTTTCTCCAGAAGTTTTTTACTATGCAGGTGCGCGGTGTGATATAGATGGAACTTGTCCTGAAGGGAGTAAAAGCTGCGGTCGTTATAAACAAAAGCCCGGGGGGAACATTTAGTTATGGAAGGGCTCGTTTATGGAAAAAATGCCGTTAAAGAAGCCATAAAAGGCCCCAGACTTGTGAAAGAAGTATGGATCTCAGAAAAATTACAACAAAGCGAACAAAACGATTTGATAAAATTAGCCAGAAGTGACCGCATCTCATATCATCTGGTTTCTCCTGGGAACCTTGATAAGCTGACGGGGTGTCAAGAGCACCAAGGCGTAGCACTAAAGGCGTCTCCCTATCGATACTCCGATTATGAAACTGTGACCCAGGCGATGAAACGTTCAAAGCCACGGCCATTCTTTTTAATGTTGGATCACTTACAGGACCCACAAAATTTTGGCGCCATACTGAGGACGGCAGATGCTGTAGGTGTGGACGGAGTCATCATACCCCGACGCCGTGCTGTAGGGGTGACGCCGGTGGTTTTAAAGGCTTCCAGCGGGGCTGCTGAGCATATAAATATTATCCAAGTTCCGAATCTTTCCCGTGTTATTGAAGCTATGCAAAAAAACTGGGTATGGGTGATTGGTGCGGATACCCGAAGCGACTATCATTATTTTGAAGCAGACTTCACAGGTGCTGTAACACTGGTGGTGGGAAGTGAAGGATATGGTTTGAGTCGATTGGTGCGGCAAAAATGCGATTTTATAGTAGACATTCCCATGAGTGGAAAAGTAAATTCATTAAACGTCAGCGTTGCAAGCGCTTTATTGATGTATGAAATATACCGGAGCAGATGGTTTTAAAATAACGACAATATAGCATGTCTTACTGACTCACTGATGTAACTTGGTAGTTAAATTCCATGAGCTGCATCATGAACTGTATCATGAACTGTATCATGAACTGTATAAGAGGTGGTACGGAGTGGCTGACTACTTGATAGTAGATGGTTACAATATCATTAACGCGTGGGGGAACTTAAAGGAGACAGCAAAAGTGAACCTTTCCATCAGTCGACAGGAATTAATCGAAACACTGTCAGAGTTTAAAGGTTTACTTTGGGATCATATCTTAATAGTTTTTGATGCGCATCTAAGCAATCAGGCGCAGCATACGGAAGAGATTAAAGGCGTAATGGTTATATACACCCAGGAAGGGGAGACAGCGGACAGTTTAATTGAGAGTCTGGTATACGAATTGGTTGCCACCGGGTCTATTCAAGTAGCCACCTCAGACTGGCAGGAACAGCGAGTGATTATGGGGAAAGGGGCTTTAAGGCTTTCTGCCCGGGATTTAAACAATATTATATTGGAAACCAAGCGCGGCATGCGCAGAGAATTTATCAACAAACATAAGGGTAGGAACACGCTGGGCAATCTGTTGGATGAGAATTTGAAAAATAAACTTGAAAACATTCGACAAAAAGAGTGAAATTTCCTTCTTTATCTTGACGTTTTCTTTTTTGCTAATGTATAATTGGATTACACTCAGCAAGCTTATTTCCCGAAAATTAAAGATTCGGAGGCGATGTATGTGAATAATAGCGCTCAGGATATTTTTGAGAAGTATGATCTAAGTAGTGATGAAGAAGTTGCTAATAGGGCCCGGGACGGTTGTTATGAGTCGCTGGAATTTTTGATTGGTAAATACAAGAATTTCGTTAGGGCTAAGGCTAGATCATACTTTCTTATTGGCGCTGATCGCGAAGACATCATTCAAGAAGGGATGATCGGACTCTATAAAGCCATCAGGGATTTTCGAGGAGATAAGTTATCATCTTTTAAAGCATTTGCTGAATTGTGCATAACCCGCCAAATTATTACCGCCATCAAAACTGCCACCCGGCAAAAGCATATCCCGCTTAATTCTTATGTGTCGCTGGATAAGCCCATTTATGACGAAGATTCTGATCGCACTTTGCTAGATGTAATTTCTGGGGTTAGAATTACGGATCCTGAATACTTAATGGTAAACAGGGAAGAATATCATGATATTGAGTTAAAAATGACGGAAATTTTAAGCCACTTGGAATGGAAGGTATTAATGCTCTACCTGGAAGGGAAGAGTTATCAAGAAATAGCCCAGGAGCTCAATCGCCATGTTAAATCTATTGATAATGCGCTACAGCGGGTTAAGCGAAAATTAGAAAGATACCTTTATCTTCGAGAAGAGTAATCCTGTCTAGTAATTATTCACTGTTAGAACAACTACACACCGTTAAAACAAAACTTGACTTTTTGCTCGTTAATGAGGTATAATAGCACGTGCTCGGGAGAAGAGTAGGTGCTATTATATGTGGAGGGGTACCCGAGTTTGGCCAAAGGGGGCAGACTGTAAATCTGCTGGCGTAAGCCTTCGTAGGTTCAAATCCTACCCCCTCCACCATATACAAGTAATGAGCGGGCGTAGCTCAGTGGTAGAGCCCTGGCCTTCCAAGCCAGTCGCGTGGGTTCGATTCCC
>CAZARY010000005.1:0-13174 GCA_964487675.1 uncultured Clostridia bacterium
TATTAACAAATTCTTAACAAAACAGCATAGATTTGTCTTTCAAAGAAAACATCACAAAAAAGTCTTGCTGCCAATAAAGAAATACAGCAAGACTTTAAGTTAATTTCTGGTGCTGAACATTTTTTATGAGGAATTCAGTTAACTTTTTCTATAACGTATAACTTACAAATACTATACTTGTCAATAACAAGAATGCAACCAACCTTCCATAGAAAAGAATTAACTTGAAGAAGGTATCCTTGAAGAGTTGTTAGATAATGTATTTAATCCAAACTTGACTAAACATTATCATGCCCGAGTGAATCAGAAGATTGAAGAACAACAAACTAAATCAAATGAAGATATCAAGATATTAACTAAAGAGTTAAAAAGTACTGAAAAAAAGATCAGCAACTTAATTGGTTTTATTGCAGGAAATTGCAGAAATTAAGCAAGAAAAAGATAACAAAAAAATTCCTCTAGAAACTATTCGGGAGTTCCTAGAGGAAAGAAAATATGTATTGATCACTAAAGACAAACAAAAATGCCAAAACTTAAGTCGAAGCTTCGTTACAAAAGTTGTAATTACAGATAATCATGTAGAAGTTAAATTCAATGAATCAGATGATAGTAAAAATCGTGTGGGTAATAATGGTGCCGAAGGTGGGACTCGAACCCACACGGGAAAGCCCACGCGATTTTGAGTCGCGCGCGTCTGCCAGTTCCGCCACTTCGGCACGGCACAATTAATTTTAGCATAACTACCTATTGGATTCAAGACCACAGATACGTGAACCGGTATGAATTTCGTTTATCTTCTTTTATGATTTGCTGGATCCTTTACTGGACATTTTCACCTTGTATATTTTCACCTGATTCAACAATACCGATTCCGTTGAGAGAAAATTTTTTGTGAATGATCCGGACCGCTTTTTCTGCATTTTCTTCATCGATTAAGCAAGAAATTTTGATTTCTGATGAGCTGATCATTCTTATGTTGATATCTTCTTCAGCCAATGCCTGGAACATGGTACCAGCAGTTTGCGATTTATTGACCAGTCCTGCCCCCACTACAGAAATTTTTGCAACTTCTTTGTCATAAGTAACGCCTTGGGCACCGAGTTCATCAGACAGCTGCTCCATTACTTCAACAGCTTTTTCTAAATCATCCTTGTTAACGGTAAAAGAAATATCGTTGACCTTTTCTCGCCGAATGCTCTGAATAATCATATCAACCCCGATATTGTATGCATCCAATCGGGAAAACAGTCGGTAGGCTACCCCGGGCACATCTGGAACGCCTTGAATGGCAACTTCGCAGATATTTTTATCATGAGTTACACCACTAACTCTTAATACATCTTCCATTGATTCCACCCCTTTCACAATGGTTCCTCTCGTTTCATCTGTGCTGGACCGCACTTCCAGGGGAATATCATACGTGTGCGCCAATTCTACAGATCTTGGATGTAAGACTTTGGCCCCCTGGGTCGCCATTTCCAACATCTCTCCGTAGGATATCTCTTTCAATTTTCTTGCCCCATCTACAATTCGAGGGTCTGCCGTATAAACCCCATCGATATCGGTGCAAATATCGCATTTTTCCGCCCTTAGAGCAGCAGCTAGAGCCACAGCAGTAGTGTCTGAACCGCCGCGTCCCAGCGTAGTTATATCTTGGTTTTCAGTTATTCCCTGAAAACCGGCTACTATCACTATTTTGCCTTCATGTAGCTCTTTTAAAATGCGTTCCGAGTTTACCTCGACAATCTTTGCTTTTTTATAAGTACCAGTGGTTTTGATGCCAACCTGGGGACCTGTAAGTGAAATGACAGGATGGCCCAAAAAATCTAAAGCCATGGCCAAGAGGGAGATAGAAACTTGTTCACCGGTAGACACAAGCATATCCATTTCTCGATCATTTGGCCTGTCAGACACTTCATGAGCCAGATCAATAAGTTTATCCGTAGTATTGCCCATAGCAGAAACCACAATCACCATTCCTCTGTTTTCCCCGGCTTGCGCTGCTATTCGCCTGGCTATATCTTTAATTTTCCCCGTGGTACTCACGGAAGAACCGCCGTATTTTTGTACATAAATATCCATGGGTATCCCTCCTCATCCGCTGCTTCTCTGTTTTAGGTCAATTAATAAAACATATTATGATCTATATGTGTATAATTTATTTAATTTAATACCATCAACGGGGCCGCATACAATTAACTATTTTTTGCAGCTTCATTTGCCAGCTCACCTCTAATATGGCTTTCTACCTCTATGCCTGCCAAATCATGAATCGCTTTTATAGCGGATAACATGTTTATTTCTTTTGTCTGCCCGGTAATTAAATATAGCTCGGTCCCATCATTAGTCTCATGAGTGTCTTGTTGGATTATTTCAATACCTACTTGATTTAATTTTTGTTTTACATCATCTAGGGCAGAAGTTTTCGAAGTGCTAGACGCATCAGAAACCCTCATCCGTAAATAAAACCATGCGCTTGTTTCCTCAATGGGACAGATTTCAAACCCGCGCTCTTCCGTCCAACCGGAGTTATAATAATTGCCCTTCTGAAACCTGGCAGCATCTAAAACATCGGCTACTACGGCACTGGAAGTAGCTCCTTTCCCCGCCCCTTCACCGGTCATGGTAACACTTCCTACTGGATGTCCACGTACCAGTACAGAATTATAAACATCGTCCACAGCGTAAAGGGGGTTCTCCGCGGAAATAAAGGTGGGACACACTTTACTTTCTACACCATGGCCTCCCACCTTCGTATAAGCCAAAAGTTTAATGCGATAACCTGATTTAGCCAACCACTTGACGTCTTTCAGGGTGATGTTCCTAATGCCTTCCGTATAAATATCGCCTGGTTTCACCTGACCGCCAGTAATAATAGAGGTTAAAATGGCAAGTTTTCTCACGGCATCGTGCCCATCTATATCGTCCGTGGGGTCGTTTTCCGCATAACCCAGCTGCTGTGCTTTTTGAAGGATCTCATCGAATGGGTAGGCGTTGTTTTCCATGTCCGTCAACATAAAATTCGTGGTGCCATTGAGAATTCCGTAAATTTCTGTTATCGCGTTCCCAGCCAGGCATGTCAAGAGAGGTCGAATGACTGGTATCCCACCGGCTACACTGGCTTCATAGAGCAGCAAACAACCTTTCTCCTCAGCCAGTGTAAATAGGTCTTTTCCATGTTCTGAAATCACTTCTTTGTTGGCTGTTACCACATGTTTCCCATTCTTTAGGGCTGTTCTGATATAATCTAGTGCCGGTTTTTCTCCGCCTATAAGCTCTACAACGATCTCAATATCCTCATCCAATAAAATGTCGTCTGCATTTTCAGTTAGCCTGTCTGTTAGGTAATCCGAGGCAAGGCTTGTTTCTCTAGGTCTGTTTTTGTCCTGCACTAAGATCTTTGTAACCTCTACGGTTTTTCCAGTATTTTTAAGTATCTTTTCTTCATGATCGTGCAATACTTCCACTGTGCCGCTTCCCACGGTTCCCATTCCTAGGACGCCTATTTTTACGAGTTGCTTTGCCATAACGAAACCCCTTTCTAAATGATGAATAGAATTAAGATTAATAGCAGCAAATTGCAAATTGGTTGAAAACTGGCAAGTATCTAAACTGGCAAATATTAAAGATACATTCAGCAGTTAGATTAACACCTTAGACCAGTTTGTTTTCAATGACGTATTCAGTAATTTGGGCGGCGTTAAATGCTGCCCCTTTTCGCAGATTGTCTGAAACCACCCACATATTGATGCCGTTTTCTATAGAATGGTCTTCTCTAATTCTCCCCACAAATATTTCATCTTTGCCCGCACAATTCACTGGCATCGGGTACGCATTGTTCTTCGGTTCATCCTCTAATATGATCCCCGGCGCATTTTCAAGTAATTCCCTGACTTCACCCGCCGTAATCTTGTGCTCAGTTGCTAAGTTAACCGACTCTGAATGACCAATAAAAACGGGCACTCTCACGGTAGTGGCTGTAACCCCTAACTCGTGATCATGAAAAATTTTCTTGGTTTCATTTATCATCTTTAATTCCTCTTTGGTGTACCCAGATTCATCGAAATCGTCAAGGTGGGGAAGCATGTTAAAAGCAATCTGATGGGGGTAAACCTCCGAAGTCAAGTCTTCTCCCGCCAGGTAAGCTCGGGTTTGATCTTTCAGTTCCTCCATAGCATCATATCCAGTACCCGACACTGCCTGGTAAGTAGATACCACGATCCGGTTTATACCCACCTGGTCATACACCGGCTTCAGCGCCCCCACCATCTGAATCGTCGAGCAATTAGGATTGGCTATAATTCCCTGATGAGCTTTTGCGTCCTCATCATTTACGCCAGCCGCAACCAGGGGAACTGCTTCTTCCATCCTAAAAGCACTGCTGTTGTCTATCACTAAAGTACCACTTTCAGCTATTTTGGGAGCCAGTGCTTTGCTGATCGACCCTCCAGCACTGAAAATGGCCAGGTCTACCTCAGCGAACTTGTCTTCAGAAGCCTCTTCGACTATGTGGTCTACGCCTCTGCACTGCAGCCTCGTTCCTGCGGAGCGTTTTGAAGCAAAAATACGCAGCTGATTGACCGGTAAATTCAATTTGCCTTCTTCCAATATTTCTAACAGAGTGCGCCCTACCGCGCCTGTTCCACCTACTACCGCAAGATTAATATTTCCCATTGGATGAACCACTCCTTACAAAGAAAAATTTGTCCGATTATACTATATTTGGCGATAGCATTTTAATGATTAGAACCATATTATTAAGTATTATTACTTTCTTTTTTGATTATTCTATGGATTATTTTGGATTTATACCCACAGTTATAACCGTATTCGTTCATAGATGTTTTCAAACAAGCATCCGCCCAGAGTCTCTGAACCATGCATTGGAAGAAGCTGCCTGAATAAGCTGGATGAAAATTGTCTTACCCATAATTGCTAAAAAAAAATAAGGACATACGAATTTTGTCAGAAGCAAAATTCCGTATATCCTTTACTATTATATCTTAATAATTTTTTGTTGTCGAGCCTTTATATGCATTTCCGTATACATTTCCGTATACATTTCCGATTAGAACAAGATAAGCTGAAAGCACACGGCTTTAGCTGTGAGAATAAATTAATTCATATGACTATCTAGGATTGATTGCTATTTTAAACATCATTAATACGAGTAAACGTTTAAATGATGGATATTTCAAAAGGTTCCCGGTTTTCAAAACCTGTTAAGGAATTAATGTTAAAGGTTCTCAAGATATTCGTAACCGTTTCGTGTTCATACCCCACTTCCAACGGGTCGTGGGCATCAGACCCTAAAGTCAAGGGCACCTGAAAGCGCGCCATTTCCGTCAGTAAATCGTACGACGGATAGATCTCTTCTATCGGCGCTCTAAGCCCTGAGGTGTTCACTTCCACTACCTGGTTTCTATCTTTACAAAGCCTGGCCATTTCCGTGTACATTTCTTTGAGATCTGAAAGGGGCATTTGCCCACTGCCAGGATACCCGAATTTTTTTATCACATCGATATGGCCGATAATATCAAACAAACCTGACTCCACCATCTTTTTTATCACATTAAAATAAGAGTTCATTACATCCAAAGCAGGTTGGCGGCGATAATAGTCAGCATTATCCGGATGAGAAATGTCGATATCGTTGAGAAAATGAACGGAGCCAATCACATAATCCCAATCAAAATGAGCAAGAAGCGCCTTTGTTTTTTCTTCTTTTCCTGGTATATAATCCATCTCTATCCCCAAACGCACAACTGGTGGCTCATCTATTTCATTCTGTACGGAACGGACATCCCTTACATATAATTCCAACTCTCTATAAGGCATCGCACAACCTTCAAAACCTGACAATCCCAAAATATCCATAGGGTAATGGTCACTGATGCCAATTTCCAAGATGCCTTTTTCCCGAGCCTTTTGAACATACGCCCGCGGTGCACCCCGGGCGTGGCCGCACCTCCAGGTATGGGTATGATAGTCAATCACGATTCCCAACCTCCCATCCGTTTGCACTATCGACCTTTGGGGGTAAAGCGGGTTTCCAGCTGTTTTAAAACCAGATCGGGCCTAATGCCAAAAAATTTAACAGCTAGAACCAGGTGGAATATTAGATCAGCCGCCTCATGGACAATATGATCCTCATCTTTTTCCTGGCAAGCCATGACGACTTCCACCGTTTCTTCACCCAATTTCTTCAAAATGGCGTTTTCTCCTTTTTTCGCCATTTCCACCGTATAAGACCCTTCCGGCTGTGCTCGCCAGCGTTCATCTATGACTTGATCCAATGCAGTGAATATATCGCATTGCAGCCTTTCTTTACTATTATATTTTTCTTCATCCGTATACAAATGCCCTGCTGTTTTTTCACTTTCTTTTATCCGATTTTTAGGCACTTTCTCTTCATTAATGCTTTCTTTAACAACTTTTTCTGCTGTTGACTCAAGGCCGCTTACGGCCTGATCCTGATTAAAAAAACAGCTCTCAGCACCGGTGTGGCAGGTGGGACCTCTAGGGACTACTTTTGCCAGGATAGCATCCTCATCACAATCCCACCAAATAGACGCCAGTTCGAGAATATTGCCCGAAGTCTCGCCCTTGTGCCATAAAGCTTGCCTAGAGCGACTCCAAAACCACATTTTCCCAGTGGTCCGTGTTTTCTCATAGGCTTCCTGGTTCATATAAGCCAGCATCAATACTTTCCCCTCATTGGAGTCCTGGACCACGCAGGGAATCAAAGTGAGTTCCTGGAATTTGGACTTAATATCTATAGCACCAGCATTCATAGTCTTACATCCACCCCTTTTTCATGTAAATACTGCTTCACTTCCTGGATGGTCAACTCGCCAAAGTGAAATATTGAGGCGGCCAGGGCCCCACTGGCTTGGCCGCGGCTGAATAGAAGGTAGAAATCTTCCAGTTTGCCTGCCCCTCCTGAAGCAATCACTGGAAGATTGGTAGCCTCAACAACTTTTCTAGTCAAATCATGGGCATACCCCATTTTTTCGCCGTCATGATCTATACTGGTCAGCAAAATTTCTCCTGCGCCTCTGTCTTTCGCTTCCTTCACCCATTCCAATAAAGGGATGCCCGTGTCTTCCATCCCCCCCTTGATAAAAACCGTGTGCCCGTTACTGGTATCTTTCGTATCTACCGCAACCACAATGCATTGACTGCCATAAAGATCCCTTCCTTGATTGATCAGGTCCGGGTTCTGCACCGCCGCTGTATTAATGGATACTTTATCCGCTCCAGCATTTAAGACGGTCCTGATATCTTCCACATTCCGGATACCACCGCCTACAGTAAAGGGGATAAATACCTTTTGGGCCGTCTTTTCTACCACGCAGCGCATGGTCTCCCGTTTTTCTCTAGAAGCAGTTATATCTAAAAAGACCAACTCGTCGGCTCCTTCCCGGTCATATTGAGCCGCAAGTTCTCCTGGGTTGCCCGCTTGTTTCAAGTTTTCAAATTTGACCCCTTTAACCACCTGCCCATCTTTTATGTCCAGACAGGGAATAATCCTTTTTGCCACCATCATATCCTCTCCCAACTCACATGATATAATCGTTTACACACATCCTGTCCACCTTTGCCATGTAATGTTGAACGTACGATTTAATTATATGTTCTTGCTAGCTATTTTTTACCAGCTCCAGGGCGCTGGAATAATCTAATTTTCCTTCATAAAGAGCTTTGCCTAAAATAACCCCCTCAATCATTTCCAGGTTCATGGCCAGCAGCTGTTGAATATCTTGCAAGCCACTAATTCCGCCCGACAAGATAAAATTGATATTTTTCTGCTGATTTGACAGGTTCTCCAACATGTTCAAGTTTGGGCCCTCTAGCTTTCCATCCCTAGAAATATCGGTTAAAACCACCCGATTTACGCCCATTTGCGCTAGTTGGTCTAAATATTTTGCTGTGCTGGTTTCAGTAATATTTACCCAGCCTTCCAGGGCTACCTTCTCTGCCTTGGCGTCCACACCAACGACAATCATCTCGCCATATTCTTCTAAAACTTCTGCCAAAAACTGGGGGGCATTGTGCGCTTTGGTACCCAGAACAACCCTCTTCACTCCTATATCAAAAAGGGTTTGGATATCTTTCCGCTCCCGGATGCCACCTCCAACTTGGAGATTGGCACCCGTTTCTTCCACTATTCGTTGAATCAAGCTTAAATTCTTCATTTCCCCCGTAAATGCCCCGTCCAAGTCCACTACGTGCAGCCATTCAGCTCCTTTTTCTGTAAACACTTGTGCTACTCGAAGCGGATTGACATCGTACACTTTTTTTGCCTCTCTGCGTCCTTCGGTCAAACGGACGCATTCGCCTTCCATAAGATCAATAGCGGGAATTAATTTCAAATGCTTCGTTTTATTGTCTAACATCACATAATCATCCTTCCAAATTGTTCTAAAATGGCAATACCCCTGCTGCTGCTTTTTTCCGGGTGAAACTGGGTCCCCATCACATTGTCTTCGGCCACAATGCAGGGAAAAGGTTCATGGTCGTATTCAGCCACCCCAATAATATTTTCCGTTGGAACCCCTTCCGGTCTATACGAATGCACAAAATAAAAATAATCTCCACTGACGATATTTTGCGTCAGTGGATGCGCCCCCTTTATTGTCACCGGGCTCCATCCCACATGAGGCACCATCACCTCAGGACCAAACCTAGATACTTTCCCCCGCACAAGCCCAAGTCCAGGTGTGCTGTCAATTGATTCAATCCCGTTAGTGCTGGTATTTTGCGTGGCGCGTGAGGCGCCTTCTTCCCCTTGCTCAAACAACAGCTGCATGCCCAAACATATTCCCAGCAATATTCCACCTTTTGCTGCAAATCGCTTTAAGGGCGTCTCCCATCCCCGGGCGTGCAGCTGATGCATCCCATGACGGAAAGCACCCACACCGGGCAAAATAAGAGCTTCGCATTCTTTCATTTGATTGGGCTCATGGATGATTTGAGCCGGTATCTCCAGGTAATCCAGAGCATTTTTTACACTAAACAAGTTTCCAATGCCATAGTCTATTATGCCAATCATAACGATTCACAGCCCCTTGTAAAAATTTCCTGATCAATCGGTGTTTATGAAATCTTCCAAATTATTTTTCATTAAAATAATCCGTTTTTCAAGCTTTATTGATCATCCGCTTAATCGAATTAGACCGGTCAACACAGCAACCCTCGCATTAATTTGGCCTGACTACTATAAACGTCCTTTCGTAGAAGGGATTCTTTGCTCTCCTTGACGGGCCACTGCCTTCTTCAAACCTCGCCCCAGACCTTTAAATACAGCTTCTGCAATATGATGAGAATCATGCCCGGCAATTTTTCGCACGTGCAGGGTTATTTTAGATTCATTCACAAAGGATTTAATGAATTCTTCAATTAGCTGTAGGTCCAATGCGCCCACCCGTTGGGTAAGAAAATCCACTTGGTAACCCAAGTACGGTCTTCCGGATAAATCAACAGCCACCAAAATTAGAGCTTCATCCATAGGCAAATGAAGGTCAGCGAAGCGGTTTACCCCTTTTTTATCCCCCAGGGCTTTTTGAAACGCCTGTCCCAGGGTGATGCCCACATCTTCTACCAGGTGATGATCATCTACTTCCACATCGCCCACGGCTTCTATGGTCAGATCAAAGCCGCTGTGATAAGCAAACAGCTCCAGCATATGGCGAAAAAATCCAGGTTCGACCTGGATGGAGGCATTCCCTTTGCCATCCAGGTTTAGGTTGGTTTTCACCTTTGTCTCACCGGTTTCCCGGGTTACCGCTGCTTTTCTTTCTTCAAAGTTTTTATTGTGCTCGGGGTTCATAACAAATCTGCCTCCTTATTCAAAGTATTTCCACCCGGTTATGTGCTCTATATTTTGGGATCCTTTTATACCAAGACTTTTTCATGGTTTTTCCGGGTGAGCGCGCTCATTGTTTGGCGATATCTGTCATTTTTTGGCTGTCTTTCTGTCTTTTATGATGGAAAGGAGATTCTCTATTAGCGGTCCAATCCTGTCCTGTTTTAATTGGTAACTGCCTTTATTGGCAATTAGGCGAGAGGTGATATCCAAAATTTTTTCTTCTTCCACCAGGTTGTTTTCCTGCAGCGTCTTGCCTGTAGAAACCAAGTCCACAATGAGATCGGCCAAACCAATTAAAGGTGCAAGTTCCACTGAGCCATTGAGTTCAATAATATCCACTTGGCGGCCAGCATGCTCAAAATACCGACCCGTAATCCGTGGATATTTGCTGGCTACTTTGCTGTAGTCAATTATTTCTTTATCTTTTTCACGGGCCACTACCATTTTGCAGTAACCGATATGCATATCCAAAAGTTCGTAAAATTCTCCTGGAGATTCCAATATAACATCCTTACCAACAATCCCCAGGTCAGCTGCTCCGTATTCCACGTAGGTTGGAATATCCGCAGGTTTACCCAGGATGAATGAAAGCTTCTTCTCTTCGTTTGTAAATATTAATTTCCGGCTGTCCTCTGTGACGTCATGACAATCCAAACCGGCTTTTTCAAGCATTTGCAAGCTTTCATCTAATATCCTCCCTTTCGATAGGGCAATTCTAAGCATCTCCCGGCTGGTCATCTTGCGCCACCTCGCTTTCTCTTACACTCTTACCAGTTTCTTCTTCCACCAGGTAGCTTTTCAACCCTTCTCGGGTCATATAGTCTAAACGTCCCGCGTATTGCTTCCTGGCATATTTCAAAGCATCGTGCAGTGTTGAACTCGCCAATGCCATGATCACCTGATATCCCTTTTGGCGAAGTTTTCTTGCCCGCAGTAGAGCTTCCTTTCTGTATCCATGTTCATAGGTCACCAAATACCGGGTAGGTGTTTCAACAGCAGGTTGTTTTTTCCTGGACACAAGCTTCAAAATATTGTCTAAGGAAAAACCAAACCCCGTGGCGGAAAGATTCATGCCATAGTAGTTCATCAAGTTATCATACCGGCCTCCGCCGCAAAGCGGATAACCAATCCCGCTGGCGTACCCCTCAAAGACAAAGCCCGTATAATAATCCAGATTGCGCACCAAAGAAAGGTCAAAGGTAACCTTATCTGATAATCCATATCCCTCTAAGACCTGATAGATATTATCCATCTTTGTAAGGATATCATCCACCTGAAGGGAGGTCAGTGTTTCACGAAGATCAGAAAGGTCTTCTCTTTTACCTCGAAAACGCGGCAAGCGCTTTAAGATCCGGCGGTTTTTATCATTCAAAGCAAGCCCATCAATTAATTGATAAAATTTTACCAGGTTTCCTTGATTAAGCGTTTCTTTAATATTTTGTACCTGACTTTCTGGTATCTCAAGTTCTTTCAAAAATCGATCGATAAAGGCAAGATCGCCCATACAGATTACAAAATCGTTGATCCCAAAAGCCGCCATAGTTTCTGCAGCTATGGCGGCGATTTCCGCGTCGCCATCTGGCACGCCACCACCAATAAGCTCTGCTCCCATCTGGTAAAATTCTTTCCCCTGGGCGGTAGAAGAACTGGTCAGTCGAGAGCGGTATATTTTCCCACTGTAACACAACCGGATAGGCGTGGGTTTTTGCGCGTAATAGGTAGCGACCAGACGGGCTATAGAAGGCGTAAAGTCTGGCCGAATCACCATTGGGCGCCCGGTTTCATCGCTCAGCTTAAACATTTCCCGTTCGAAAAATTTCCCCTTATCAATAGCAAACATCTCAGGATATTCCAGGGTGGGCACAAACACTTCCTCATACCCCCAAGCGTTAAAAATAGACAGGGCTTGGTCCTCCAAGCTCCGGTATAACTTCACTTGCTCGGGGAGAAAATCTGAAACCCCGGCAGGTTTTTGGACTAAATGGTTCCCTTGATAGAGCTCGTTAAACATAGGCTGCCGCCTCCTTTAGCATGTTAACTTGTTAAAGCGTTAAATAATCATTACGGGAATTTTACCATGCTCCTCACTGGGCGTCAACTATTTGACCGGGCTGTTTGACCAAGCAAATGACAAGTAAATACGAACAAATGAAGTTAAGGGTCTTGATACAACCCCCTCCAGGTTATTTTTTCAGTTCCCTCAACCGGGTCAAAACGTTGGTTTTATAGGCCTCTACACCAGGCTGGTTAAACGGGTTTACCCCTAGTAAGTATCCGCTGGCAGCACATGATTTCATGAAGAAATACAAGAGCTCCCCCATATAATAAGGGGTCACCCCGGGAACCAGCACCATCAAGTTCGGGACGCCGCCATCAACATGGGCATTCACAGTTCCTAAAAACGCCTGCTTGTTCATCTCATGGAATTGTGCCCCTTCCAGGTGCTCGAGTCCATCACTTGCTTGTTTTTGATCGCCTGACGCTGATGTGTTGCTTTCCTTTTGTTCACCATGAAAATTTTGCAGCGGGGGAAGTTCACACGCCTCCTTTGTTTCCCCCCAAACTGTGGTAATAAATAAATGGCGCCTTCCCTCCTGGATATACTGACCCAGAGCATGCAAATCCGTGGTAAAATCAGCCCTAGCAGGAAAAATGCCCTTGCCATCTTTCCCTTCACTCTCGCCAAAAAGCTGTTTCCACCAATCTGCCAGGCAACCGGCATAGGGGTCATAAGTGGCTAATAATTCAATCTGCTTTCCCTGTTGATACAGGCTGTGACGCAGGACAGCATACTGATAAGCAGGATTCTCATCCAGGTCCGGCACACCGAACCTTCGATAAGCCTCCCGGGCACCCTGAATAAAGGCTACAATATCTATGCCAGCGGCTGCTAGCGGGAGCAGCCCCACTGGGGTAAAAACAGAGTACCTGCCCCCCACATCTTCAGGGATGGGCAGCGTTTGAAACCCTTCTCTCTCTGCCAACTGTCTTAATAACCCTCTGTCCGAACCGGTGGTCGCGATAATTCTTTGCCTGGCACCCTGTTTGCCATATCGATTTTCTAGGTACGCACGCATCACTCTAAATGCCAGGGAAGGTTCTAAGGTGGCACCCGATTTGGATATGACATTCACATACACGTCTTTATCCTCCAGGTATTCCAGAGTCTCGTTAATAAACCGGGGAGAGAGATGGTGGCCTAGATAAAGAATTTCTGGCGCGTTTTTCCCCGGACGAAGGAAATCGATGACCGCTCTAGGCCCCAGGTAAGATCCACCCACTCCTATAACCACAAGTACCTGG
>CAZARY010000005.1:13184-26412 GCA_964487675.1 uncultured Clostridia bacterium
AGGCCCGGATGTCCCGAGCGATGCTTAGTATGGTGTCCAGCGCTTTATTACCGGCGCCTTCGCTTATTGGCCATTCCAACCACCCTAAGGCGTTATTCCCCGGTCCGCTTTCTTCGTGAAGCATGTGATGCACCCGGGGAATAAATTCCCGGTAGCACTGCAGTTGATGGTCATCAACAAAATCTTTACTTTTTTCCCAGTTAAACGCCAATTGCTCCACGGGGAAAGCAATCGGCGTATCTGGATACGGAGAGTTTCCCGAGGAACCGATCTTACGATTATTCTCATTACCCATGGCGGCTTCCACCTCCAATTTTCAACTGGCTGCAGCAGTTTTTCAGTTCGTCTTTAGGTTTTTATATAGACAAACTTTTACCCAATTCCATCATTTCATTTAAATTGGGCGAGCCTGTTCGACGGAACAGCTTTTGAAAATCCACAAAAGCCAAACGATTATTTTGAAGGACCACGGTCACCCCAGACTGACGGCCAATTAGTAAATCCACCGCTTTCGCTCCCATTTGACTTCCCAAAATCCTGTCATACGCTGTAGGCGTTCCCCCTCTTTGAACGTGGCCTAATACCGTGACCCTGGTATCCAATCCAGCCATTTCCTTTATTTGCGCCCCTATGTCTCCGCCAGGAGCCACGCCCTCAGCCACAATGATGATGCTGTGCTTTTTGCCGCGACGGTAACCCTGTTTAACTCTATCTACCACTTCCTCCATATTTAATTCAATTTCCGGAATCAAAATCGATTCTGCCCCTCCAGCTAGGCCCGACCATAGGGCTATATTGCCGCATTCTCGGCCCATCACCTCAATGACAAAAACCCTTTCGTGGGAAGTAGCCGTATCCCTAATACGATCAATGGCCTCTATTGCTGTGTTTACCGCTGTATCAAAGCCAATGCTCATTTCATTTTCGGGAATATCATTGTCAATTGTCCCCGGGACCCCGACCACGGGAAATCCCTTTTCTGTCAAGTTGGCTGCGCCTTTAAACGTACCATCTCCGCCAATTACAACCAGGCCGTCAATCTCCCAGGCCTTCAAGTGGTTCACTGCCTTCTCTTGACCGTGAGCGGTCTTGAATTCTTCCGAACGGCTGGTGTGAAGAAAAGTTCCACCCCGGTGAATAATATCCCCCACACTTCCAACCTGAAGGGGAGAAAAACTATTGTTGACCAGTCCATGATAGCCCTGATAAATACCATACACTTCTAAACCTTGGAATATCCCCCTTCTAACCACAGCCCTGACGGCAGCGTTCATACCAGGTGAATCGCCCCCGGAAGTTAGCACAGCTATTCTTTTCATCATCTCACATCCTCCTTGTTGAAATAAAGAAAAAATCTACTGCGCGTTGTATCACGCATTTGACGAAATGATTAAATCGTATAATCCATATAAAGGCGCGTCATTGCCAAGCTGGGTGAGCACCACCCGCTCAGACACAGGAAATCCCCGGCAGTCATAGAGGTGTTCCTGAATATAGGTGTGCACCGGGTGTAAAATTTCATTTCCGGCCGCAGCCAGTCCCCCACCGAGGATGATCCTTTGAAATTCTATCACGTGAAGCATATTCGCTAAAGCCAGGCCCAAATATTTGCTGGCCGTATCCACTATTTGTGCGGCTTCTTTTTGACCGGAAGCTTTCATTTCCAGCACCTCTTTTGCTGAAGCACCGGGGAAAATGTGGCTGTAATTTTTTTCCCAGTAATACGCAATGGCACTGGCGGAACTTTCTGTTTCCAAGCATCCGAATTTGCCACAGCTGCAAATTCGTTCAGAATCAGGCCTCACTTGGATGTGCCCCAATTCCCCTGATAAACCATACTTGCCTCTTTGGATTTTCCCCTCTACGACCACGCCGCCCCCCACACCTGTGCCCAGGGTTAACATTAGCAAGCTTTTAACTTGTTCGCTCCCGTCTACGCCATTCACTTCTGTTCTTCTTCCCCAGCCCAATTTATATTCTCCCCAAACAGCGGCATTGGCATCATTTTCTATGAAAACCGGAAGCTGATATCTTTTTTCTAACAGCGGTTTTAATTCTACCCCGGGAATGCCCAGGTTCACCATTTGCATTACATAGTGGCCATTCTCAGAAATAAAGCCGGGAACACCCAGGCCTAAGCCCTCAAAATAATCCCCCAGCCCCCCTTCATTTTCTATATGGCTTCCGTCATTAACCAGGTTATGTTCGGTTAGCTTTGTTATCAAATCAGATATCAAAAGATCTATTTTCGATAAGAGAGCAGCCAGGTTGTTCACCCGGGAGGTATCCACAGAAGTTCGAACTAATATTTCCCCTCCTCGTATAACGCCGCCTTTTAAGTTTGTAGCGCCTAAATCGAGGACAATATACATGCTTTAACGCCCTTTCAATTTGAAGATATACTGGGTTATGATTTTTATTCTAGAAATTTACTGTAAATCCTTTAATAAAAAAATGAGTTGGAGTTCAGTTTTGTGAGACCCACTGCTATGAGCTTAAAATTTGAAAATTATTAAATGATGTGTATGGGTTTTTAAGTTTAAATGCAATTTTAAGTCAAATCAAGTATAATGTAAGTAAACTATAGGGACCTAAGGCATATGAGGCACCTGATTATTTAATTTTCTGTTTTTAATGTTCTTATTTCTTTACTTGCTCTAGGAGGTGAGCACGAATGGAAGATAAAGAGAAAGAAGGCAAAAAATCATACTTGGAAGTGGTAACCGATGCCATGAGTGAAGGGATTATTGCCATTGACATCCAGGGGAAAATCAAAGTTTACAACGATAAAGCAAAAAAAATATTCGGCTTGGAAGTCCCCTGTCAGCATGAACACCCTTCTGGTCGTGTTGAAACTGGTGATATTGTACTGATTGCAAATAATAGTTTGGGGGGAGATGACGGCGGCCTCTGCCCCGAAGATTTAGAAGTACTTGGCATTGATTCTAGTTATGTACAGCAAGGAGATGCCCTGGTAGCCATAGGAATATTAGGAGGTTCACAAGATACGGTTGTCTATCAAACAGCAAAAAATCACAATAAACAACACAAGCTAGCAGTTAATAACTTTTTAAACGGGGTATTTTTAGAAAGCGCGGCAAATTTAGATGAAAAATTCTTAACAATCACAGTGGGAGATACCAGTTTTACGTATAATTACCTAATGTCTGCCGGACACCTCGTATTGCTGGATGCTGAATCCATGGCGCTAAAATTTTACCAGACCCCTGGCTATACCGCCCGAGGAGAGGATGCACGGTATATTCTATTCGGCAAAGAATTCCAATCTAAAAGCAAAACACCCGGGAAATATCAGGTGTTAGACTCCCACATTAAACAGATCCATCCTTTTTCACCTATAATAGACGATTTGGTCAACGCTGTGGAAACAAAAGCAAATGAATATTTCACCCGGGAAGCAATCATAAACGGCATTCCCGTGCGATGCTCAATCACTTCATTGAACAACGAAGATCCGGAAATGAAATGCGCAGTGCTCCGTATCCTGGATATCAGTGAAATTAAGACCTTGATCAATGAACGAGACAAAGCGTTGGCTTTACTGGAAACCATGGAACAGGCTGATAATAAAACGGAATTGTCTCCTACAAATGAGATATTTCAAGCCTTCGTAGGGGTAAGTGAAAAAATCAAGCAAGTCCTTTACACAGCAGAGCGGGCCTCCCGGTCAAGATCCACAGTGATGTTGTTGGGAGAAAGTGGTACGGGTAAAGGAGCTCTAGCAGAGCTCATTCATCAAGCAAGCGCCCGAGCGAATCAACCCTTTGTCCATGTGAACTGTGCATCAATCCCCGATCAACTCTTAGAAAGCGAGCTGTTCGGATATGAAAAAGGTGCTTTCACAGGAGCTTCTCATACCGGTAAAAAAGGAAAATTTGAGCTCGCTCACCAAGGCACCCTCTTTTTAGATGAAATTGGAGAAATGCCTTTAAACCTTCAAGTCAAATTATTAAATTTTTTACAAAAACGCTCATTCACCAGGGTTGGAGGCGTTAACGAAATTGCTGTGGACGTGCGAGTGATCACCGCGACCAACAGGGACATTGATCAAGCAGTCAAAACTGGTGACTTCAGGGAAGATCTCTATTATCGAATAAATGTAATGGCTATTTTTATCCCTCCGCTTCGGGAGCGTAAAGAAGATATTTATCCCCTCATTGATTATTTGCTCCCCCGAATATGTGCCAAGCTGGAAACAGAGAATAAACGGGTTTCTATTGAAGTAATGAAATTGTTTATGGAGTACCCTTGGTATGGCAATGTTCGAGAATTAGAAAATGTGTTAGAACGAGCGGTCAATATGTGCGATGGGAGTATGATTTTTTTGTCACATCTTCCGGAAAGCTTCAAACTTGCTGTATCTAAGTCCACTCAACACTCTGCTATTTCTGATGCTTTGGAATTAAAACAACTGGTGCCTTTGCCTGAATTGAAAAAGCAGGCAGAGATAAAAGCCATTCAAAAAGCACTGGAACTTTGTAATGGAAACAGAAAGCAAGCTTTTAAGTTACTAAGGATAGGCAAAACCAATTTCTACAACAAATTACACCAGTATGGATTCATGAATCATTCTGGCCAAAATGGTCCATAATTATGAACTCATCGTTCGTTTTTGTGAACTTGTCTTCGTCACCCTACAAAAGAAAGTATTTTTTGTTATAATTTTCTGAAATTTTTGAGGTTTTGTGCCTTTTAGTTCACAATAGTGAACTAATTTTTTTTTGCCCTTTCTAGTTTTTCTTCCTTTTTTGCTAAGAGGCTGCTCAAGGCAAAAAAAAGCAATACTTGCCCTGCTGTTAGTATTCTTTTGGTTTTTCTAAATATTGGCACAAATATTGCATAAATAAAAATTAAGGTTTGCATTCATACGATTGGTCTCGGTTTTTACTCTTTGATTCTGAACATGGCTGTTTATGATTTTTTCTCCAATTGCGTAGGAAAAGCAAACCTCAATCTATTATAAAGGAGGAATTCTTAATGGCGGATGAGAAAAAGAAAGATGTTTCTGAACAAACCCAGGAATCCAATGAAAGACAAAAGCCCACGTTAATGTATTCTCTTATCACGCTAGCACTCATTGTTATTCTAATTGCAGGGGGCCTAGTTTATTTCGGTGCGCCGATTCAAACCTTGTTTTTCCTATCATGGCTCATCATCATTCCCGCTTGTATGAAGCTCGGCTATCCTTATAAGGAGTTGGAAGACGTAGCTTTCGATTTTATGAGAAGAGCGATGCAGCCGATTATAATCATTTTGGCAGTGGGTGCCTTGGTGGGCACCTGGATTGCAGCGGGTACAGTTCCAGGCCTCATCTATATCGGTTTGGGGGCTATCTCTCCTGCTTACTTTTTGCTCACCACCTTAATTCTTTGCTCTCTAACTTCCCTGGCAACGGGAACTTCCTGGGGCACTATGGGGACTGCCGGTTTAGCAATGATGGGTGTTGGTGCGGGTTTGGGCGTCCCTGTGGGGATGACAGCCGGTGCCGTTATTAGCGGCGCGTATTTTGGCGATAAAATGTCGCCCTTGTCAGACAGCACAAACCTGGCTGCTGCCGTTTCCGAAGGAGAACTTATAACCCACGTGAAGCACATGTTTTACACTGTAGGACCGGCTTACGTCATTTCAGCCATCCTGTTTACCGTGGTTGGCCTACGTTTTGCCGGAGAAGCGCTGGACGTTGCTGAAATCGAATTAACAATGACCACGCTGGCAGATAACTACACGATCAATATCATCACTTTCATACCAGCAATTGTACTAATTGCCTTGCTGGCCATGCAAAAACCTCCTGTCACCAGTATCTTGGTGGGAGCTGTGGTTGGCGGCATTGTAGCAGTTATGCTTCAGGGGTATGCCTTGAGTGAAGTTCTGGGGATATTCTACAGCGGTCATACTGCCGATACTGGCGTGGAGGCCGTAGATTCTCTGCTCACCCGCGGCGGTGTGGTTGGTATGTGGGGCACTGTAGGCATTATGCTGTTCGCTTTTGGTCTGGCAGGTATGATGCATCATGCAGGCATGATGGCTGCCTTGCTGGATCCATTGGTTAAAAAAGTTCGCACAGTTGGGCAGTTAACCCTGGCCACCATGGCAGTCTCCTATGTGAGCAACGGCATCGGAGCTTCCATGAGCTTTGCCTCTGTAATGACTGGCACATTAATGACGCCGCTCTACAAAGAATGGAACCTAGCACCGGCAAACTTGTCTAGAATCATTGAAGCCTGCGGCACCCTGGGCGCGCCATTGATTCCATGGAATTCAAATGCGATCTTTGCCATGTCCATGCTCGGCGCTACCCCGTTCCAGTATATCCCCTGGGCCTTTTTAAACTATATCACACCAATTGTGGCACTGATTTACGGATTCACAGGCTTTACCGTTTATCCAACTGATAAAAGCATACCCATTGGTCCACCAGCAAGTATATCTGAAGGGGTCGGTGAAGGGTCTGGGGAAAAACCTGCAACTTAAAACAACCTGAAATATCTAGACATTCATGCATGCAACTGAAAAATCAAGAGCGACAGTGGTAAATCATTACCTGCCAAAACAATCTTTTATCAACTCCTATCCACAGCATGTTTTGGCAGGTTTTCTTTTTCCTGGCAGCTGCAGCGGGTTGAGAACACACCAACGATACAAAAAACGTATGGATAGAAGTTCAGAAGTCCATATGTATGAATCATAGGATGGATTGGAGGGGAATTTGCATGACGCATATTTTAAATACCGAGGATTTGATGGCCTGGATAGAAATCGACCTGGACAAAGTAGCGCACAATGTGCAAGAGATTTGCAGCAAAATCGGGCCAAAAGTAACATTGATGGCCACTGTTAAAGCCGATGCCTACGGCCACGGCGCTTACGAAATCGCATCTACTGCTTTGCAGCATGGTGCAAAGAAATTGGGTGTTTCCAGCCTTTATGAGGGGATAGCACTCAGGCAAAAAGGGATTCAAGCCCCCATATTGATATTGGCCTTATCCTTGCCCCGGCATGCAGAAACGATTGTCCGCCACGACTTAATGCAGACAGTATCCGATGATCGTCTCCCCCGTGCACTGTCCCAAGCAGCGCAAAATCAGAATAAACAGGTTTACGTTAATGTAAAAGTGAATACGGGCATGAACAGAATCGGTATTGAGCCGGAATCCGCAGTTTCCTACGTTAAAGAATTATTGGCCCTGCCAAACTTAAAAATCGAGGGGATTTTTACTCATTTTGCCACCTCCTATATGGAGCGGGAATTTACCGAAATTCAGTTTGCCCGCTTCCAAAAGGCGTTAAAAGCACTCTCAGATGCAGGCATTGATATCCCCTATAAGCACTGCTGTAACACTGGCGGGCTGATTAATTTTCCCCACACCTATTTAAACCAGGTAAGGCCCGGTGCCACACTCACCACAAAATACCCAGAAATTTCGCCGCCGGAAGAATTTGACATTGTAGATGTCATGCAGTTGAAATCGAAAATAATTTCTATGCGTGATGTAGCAGCCGGAGAAGGCATTGGGTATAATTTGATGTACCAAGCCTCCCAGGATATGAAAATTGCCATCGTTCCTATAGGTTGGGGCGACGGGTTCCCTCGTGAACTCACCAATAAAGGAACGGTTTTAATAAGAGGAGAAATATGTCCCGTGGTGGGACGTGTATGCTGTGACCAGGTGCTGGTCGATATTTCTCATGTGACTGACCCCCATTTGGAAGATGAAGTTGTGCTCATTGGCCAACAGGGCAAGAAAGAAATTAAAGCCTCACAGTGGGCTAAGCTTGTCATTGAAGGCGTATCCAGCCATCTAACACAGCGAACTCTATTAACCAGCCGCCTACCGCGACTATATTTTTCCGATGGTGAACAGGTGGCCCAAAAACGGCCCTTGAATTTGTCCGAATCTATCATTGAAGGAAAGGAGCGTTAAACATGACCTTAGCAAAGCGCGGCGATTGGGTAGAAATTAAAAACACGCTGCTAGAAAGCGGCAAGCGCTCACCAAAGGTCCCGGAAGATACGCAAAAGGTTCCTTGTGTACAGTATATAAAAGGATTTCTGCAATCCGAAGAGGCCGGTGTGGGAAGTGAGGTAACAATCACCACCCTCATTGGAAGAACAGTAACAGGCCAGTTGATCGACCCGACCCCACGGCATGTTCATGATTTTGGTCAACCGATCGTGGAATTAATTGAGGTCGGTACAGAATTAAGAAAGGAGATTGAAGCGCTATGACAGATAAATCTTTTGCCGCTGTGATGTCAAGAAAAGTTGAAATCATGAAAAAAGCCGTGGCGATTGATTACAATCAGTTTGAATACGGCCAGCTGGGCTTTAATTATGAAAAAATGATGCGTGAGTCCAGCTATTCTCTGGAAGACATGATAAAAATTCAACGCGAAACAAAAGTTGGAGACACCCCTTTGTTTGAAGTGCCTAATATTAATCGGTTGGTTAAAAAATATGCACCGGCGGGCAAAGGCGCCAGAATTTTTATAAAAGATGAAGCTGCCAACGCTTCCGGTTCCTTTAAAGACAGAAGGGCCTCATTATCGGCTTTCCATGCGAAACAGCTTGGGTATGCAGGTATTGCTGCTGCAACCAGTGGGAACTACGGCGCCGCTGTAGCATCTCAGGCCGCTCAAAGAGGGTTAAAATGTATCATCATTCAAGAGGTGTACGACTCTCAGAAGGTTGGTCAGCCTGAAATTTTAGAAAAAGGGAGAAAATGTGAAGCGTATGGAGCGGATGTCATCCAGGTCACAGTGGGTCCGGAGCTATTTTATACTTTTTTGTTAACGCTAGAGGAAACGGGCTATTTTAGCGCTTCGCTGAATGTGCCTTTCGGTGTAGCCGGTATTGAAACGTTGGGGTATGAAGTCGCCGAGCAAATGCTAAATATTGAAGGGAAGCATCCGGATTATGTAGTAGCCACCAATGCCGGTGGAGGCAATTTGACAGGTACAGCCAGGGGCCTTCAAAAAGCAGGGGCCACTAACACTAAGGTCATCGGTGCATCCGTAGATCTCACCGGTTTAAGTATGGCTTCTGACACGCATTTCAATAAAAAATCCTTTACGACCGGTCACACGGGGTTTGGCATTCCGAGGGCAATAAATCCAGATGGCACTGACGTCCCCAGAAACGCTTCCAGGCTCTTTCGCTACATCGATGAATATTACCTGGTTACCCAGGGGGAAGTATTTTACGCTACTGAAGCGTTAGCCCAACTAGAAGGCCTAGAAAGAGGGCCCGCAGGGAACACCTCACTTGCCGCAGCCATTGCCATGGCAATGCAGCTAAATGCCGATCAAACCATTGTGGTGCAAGAGACAGAATATACAGGGGCTGGAAAGCATCCCACTTCGCAGTTAACTTTTGCCAGGCAAAACGGTGTTGAGGTGAAAAGGGGCAGTCCTAAAGAAGACCAGCCTGGCACGCGAATAGTTATTCCTGAGCATTTCAATCAGCTGGTGGTCACCAAAGTAGATTTAACAGCGTTAAAGAAAAAATACTTGAAGAATGCTGTTAATAAGTACCAAATGGATGCCCCTGATTTTCAACTTGAACAAGAAGATTTAAACTTTTTGATTGAAGACACTAATAGTTCCGACACGTTCGTAAAAGAAGTGTTAGCAGAAAATCAAGTAACTATTTAAATGTGTGTTTTTGAATGTATGAATACGTGTACGTGTAAGTGTGTTTATGTTTGTTATGTTTGTTTATGTGTGTTTATGTGACAATGTTTTAACCAAGGGTTGAGGGAAAATGTGTTAGGTGAATTGGTGATTTGGCATAAGGAGGCGAGAAGTTATGGAGTTTGCTTATTATCATATTCTTCAATATTTATTTGGAATTTTTCTAGGATTTATAGGGATGCGTTTTGCCTATGCCTATCTGAAGTTAATTATTTTTCGGGGACTGGTATTTGATTTTGTGATGTGCTTTTTAGGAAGTTCTCTATTGATGGCAGCAGGTATTTATTTGGTAATTATGCCCTGGGGATGGGAAACCTGGGCAATCAGCGCAGCGCTATTTATTGCCGGTCGAATGCTGGGAGGGATTGTGCATTTGGTAGACCGTCACCGGGTGATGTAGTAGCCTTACAAGATGGGCTAATATAACCCGTTTGAGCTAAAAAACTTAAAGAGGAGTTGATTTCAGTGGAAGTCTTAGACAAGAGGATCCCTTTGGTGTCCGAGCCTACCCCCTTTAGTAAATTAAAAAATATTTCCAAACAGTTAAACCGTGATATTTACTTAAAAGAGGATGATGCCACCGGTATTTGTATGGGGGGAAGCAAAATTCGAAAATTAGAATATCTAATGTTTGACGCCCAATCCAAACAGGCGGATACCGTGATTACTACGGGAGGAGTTCAATCTAATCACACCCGTTTAACCACTGCCGTTGCCCGTAAATTTGGGTTGAAGCCGGAGCTAGTATTGAGACGAATACCGCAGCACGACAAAATGTCCAGCGGCAACTTTTTTTTGAATCACTTAATGGGAGCAGAACTTCACTATGTAGAAAGCCGGGATCAAGGAGACGTTAAAATGAAAGAACGGGAACAACAGTTAAAAGAGCAAGGAAAAAATCCATATATTATTCCACCAGGCGGATCTAATCCAGTGGGCATCTTAGGCTATGTTCGAGCGGCACAAGAGCTCAAAACGCAGCTGAGAGATCGGGGCATAACCAAAGCAGTGGTGGTGATGCCGGTGGGATCCGGTGGCACTATGACAGGTGTTTTAATTGCCAACAAATTATGGGATATGGGTCTACATGTGCTAGGAGTGAGCGTCAGTCGAGCTGGTGAAGAGATTAGGCCAAGGGTCAATATGTTAATATCAGAAACGCTGGAATTCATGAATCTAGATCCAACAGATTATGATATAGAAGAACCTGTCATCTATGAAGAATTCATAGGACCTGGATACGCTCAGCTAGATAGCCCCACTGCTAAAACTGTCAAGCGTTTAGCCGAAAGCGATGGCGTTATTTTAGACCCTGTTTACACCGGGAAAGCAATGAATGGTTTTTTAAGTCTTTTTGAACAAAAAGCCGAAGCACTCCTTGACGTAGACTATCCAGTGGTCTTTTGGCATACCGGTGGACTGCCGGCCTTATTCGCCTTTGAAGATGATCTCCGGGAATTGATACAAGATTAAGGAGGTGGCAAAAAATATGATCACCATTCTAATAACAGGCATGGGCTATGGAGAAGTGTGCAGAGCTGAGCTTGAAAAAATCTGGGAAGATAATGGCTGCCGAGTAATTGAAGAACATGGGCCTATGAAAGAATCCCAATTGTTAGAACACCCTGAGATCAATCAAATAGATGCCATCATTGTCTACAGTTCTTCCGATGAGATCACAGCCCGCGTGATGGAAAGTGCTGAAAATTTAAAAGTGGTTTCACGTCATGGATTGGGCATTGATAATATCGATACGGAGGCCGCTTCGCGTTTGAATATTAAGGTCACTGCTACGAGGAATTGCAACGAAGAAGCTTCTGTGGCTGACTATACCATGGGGTTGATGCTTGCACTAGCCCGAGACATTCCTAACATGAGCGCAAAAACGAAAGCCGGCAACTGGTACCGACCACTGACAACCGACGTGAACGGAAAAACACTGGGGATCATTGGACTCGGACGAATCGGTAAATTAGTTGCACAGCGCGCCCGGGCATTTGATATGAAGTTGATTGCTTATGATCCTTTTGAGGACCAGGCATTTGCTAAAAAATATGATGTGGACTATGTAGAGCTCGAAAATTTAATTAAACAAGCTGACTTTATTTCAATTAATTGTAGTCTAAATGCACAAACCCAAGATATGATTGGGTCAGAAGAGCTATCAATGATGAAAAACACTGCGTACCTGGTTAACTGTGGGCGAGGCGCCATTGTAAATGAATGGGCGCTGTATCAAGCTTTGAAGAAAGAACAAATTAGCGGAGCGGCTGTAGATGTTTATACACATGAACCGCCTTTTGAGGACAATAACCCATTATTCTACGAACAGCTGGATAATTTGATTGCAACCTCTCATACAGCTGTGTACACGAAGGAAGTCATTCGAAATATGGATCTGGAAGCCACGCAAAATATAATCAAAAATATTTTATAATAAGGAGTGATTACTTTGAGTAAAGCAGATAAATCAAAATCAAACGCTGGGAAGGATCAGGAAGCCATCGACAAGTTTATTGAGGAAATGCAGCTAGATTCCCCGGTTTCTCCAGAAGAATTTAAAACTGCGCTAAAGAATGCTTACAAGGACCGAACGCGCCAGGTTTATTTTATCTGGAAAACTTTAAAAGAACTCTATCCGGAGGTAGACGCTAACCGGGTAATCCGTGAAGGATCTTGGGCTTTTGGGATATACCAGGGGGAAAAAATTGCCGAGAAATACGGCAGCCATGATCTAGGACCCGTAGAAGCAATCTTAGGGCAAACATCTAAGGCTGGTTGGTTGGTTTTTGACCAGGAACTTCTTGAATTAAATAACGAGCAAGCAATAAAATTATTTAAAGCTTGTCCCCACGTTGAAGCTTTGACAGAGTTAGGCGAAAGTCCTGAGGTCATTAAAATGTTTTGCAGGGATATGCTGGGATGGTGTGATTACGCCATTTGTCACCCATTCCCCAGCGTTAAAATTGAGTTTCCAACCACTGTTGCCGATGGAGAAGGAGAAGGATGCGCTATGACCATTCGCCAAAAAGAAGCAGCGGGGGGAAAACCACTGGAGGGATAAAAGATGATTGAATTCACGAAACTATCAGGTAATGGAAATGATTTTATCGCCATTGATAACCGCGCTGGTATTTTATCAGAGCGAAAAATCCCTCAGTTCGCCCGGGAGCACTGCCGGCGTCACTATTCGCTAGGAGCTGACGGTCTGCTTTTATTAGAAAATTTACAGGAACATTTTATGATGCGCTACTTTAACAAAGATGGTTCAGAAGGGGAACTGTGTGGGAACGGGGCCAGGTGTTTTGCCCGGTATTTAAATACTATGGAACTGATAGGCAACAGCACTGAATTCAACACCCGGGCGGGGAAGGTGTATGCTTATCTTAAAGATGGTATGGTGGGCATTCGATTGGGGGACATAAGCCGGGACAGGATTCAATTAAATCAACAACTGGAATTACACCACGTTCAGCATTACTATAGTTTTTTGGAAGTTGGCGTACCGCATTGC